>CAMCGI010000061.1 GCA_945874205.1 Francisella tularensis subsp. holarctica | reverse complement strand
CATTATTAGATAATGAAATTAAAACAGTTAACTTATTAAAAGAACAAACGCCGTTGTCTATTTTGGTTGCTGAAGATAATCTATCTAATCAATTACTTATTCGTGCTATTTTGTCTAAATTAGGACATAAGGTGGTGATTGCGAAAAATGGGTTAGAGGTTGTTGAGATGGTGCAACAAGCGCGGTATGATCTAATTCTGATGGATATGCAGATGCCAGAAATGGATGGGCTTGAAGCTACCCAAATAATTAGAGCATTAGGTGGTTTTTATAAAGAACTGCCCATTATCGCATTAACGGCTAATGCATTAGAGGGCGATAAAGGACGTGTGTTAGCAGTGGGTATGAATGATTATTTATCTAAACCTATCGATATGCTTAAATTAAAAAGTGCTTTACAGCGTTGGTCTATGGGGCGTTAATGTGTTAGCTAAGTGCGTATTAACTAATAATGAGTTCCAAAATAACTTGCGAACCTGCATACCCCAAGACCAATAAACCATAACCCCATAAAGTGATTCGTGCGGCTCTTTGCCCACGCCATCCTAGTAGGCGATGTCCCAGTAATAAGCCTGCTAATAGTGCCCATGTCATAATGCTAAAAACCGTTTTATGAGCAAGATGTTGTCCTAAAAAGTTATCAATAAAAAAGAATCCTGTTCCTAATGCAAGACTAAGCAGAATAAATCCTATAAATAACCATTCAAATAGTGTCTTTTCCATTAGTGCCAATGGTGGTAATGCACCTAATAAGCCTTGCCATTGGTGATCACGTAAGCGTTTTTCTTGTAGCATTAATAATGCTGCTTGTGCAGCTGCTAAGCCGATTAATGTAAATGCGATTAACGATAAAACGACATGTAAGCCAATACCAGCATCGAGTAAGTGGGGTGGTGGTAGCCACGCAGGTAGCCAAAGCCCTAATAAACTTAATGGAAAAACCACTATTCCCAATGACTCCATCGGTTTAGTGATGCTACTGGTAATTACTAACACAGCAGAAAGCCACCCAGCTAAGCTTAGATTAATTCCTAACCCAATATGAATATTAGCGTCATCTAAGATTGTTCCCCATAGCAACAGTCCATGAATGAGTGTAGCAATACTTGCAGAGATAAGAGTAATAATACGCGTCGTTTTAAAACGATAACCTCTTAGTTGTGCCAACAATAACCCGCTACTTAATAAATAAGCAAAAGAGGCAAGTAAAATAAGCTTGTTCATGGTTAAATTCCTATTAATGGCGCAGCGATATGGCGTAGCTCGCTTATAATATCAAAAATGCATAGTGTACAAAGAGGAATCATCGTGTTTGAAAATTTAAGTGAACGATTACAGCGCACCCTAAAATCTATACGAGGACAAGGACGACTCACAGAAGAAAATGTCAAAGATGCTTTGCGGGAGGTTCGTCGTGCCTTATTAGAGGCAGATGTTGCACTTGAAGTGATTAAGCTCTTTGTTGAGCGTGTGCAGGTGCGGGCTGTTGGGCAAGAGGTTTCACTAAGTTTAACACCTGGTCAGGCTTTTATTAAAATTGTGAAAGATGAGCTCACTGCGGTGATGGGTGAGGCAAATGATGGTCTAAAGCTCAATGTTGCCCCACCAGCTGTTATTTTAATGGCAGGGTTGCAAGGGGCAGGTAAAACCACCACAGTTGGTAAGTTAGCACGTTATTTAAAAGAGCGTGAGAAAAAGAAAGTGTTAGTTGTTTCTGCCGATATTTATCGTCCTGCAGCGATTTCGCAGTTGCAAACTGTAGCACAACAAGTTGGTGCGAGTTTCTTTCCCTCAACAGCACAACAAAAGCCTGTTGATATTGCCTTAGCAGCACTTGATGCAGCACGTAAGCAGTTTTATGATGTGCTTATTGTCGATACAGCGGGACGCTTGCATATCGATACTGACATGATGGAAGAGGTGAAGGCTATTCACGCTGCCATTAACCCTGTTGAAACCTTGTTTGTGGTTGATGCTATGACAGGTCAAGATGCGGCGCGTACAGCCAAAGCCTTTAACGAAGCCTTGCCGTTAACGGGTGTGATTTTAACCAAAACCGATGGCGATGCGCGTGGTGGTGCTGCTTTGTCATTGCGTGAGTTAACAGGAAAGCCGATTAAGTTTTTGGGTGCAGGCGAAAAACTCGATGCGTTAGAGCCTTTCCATCCAGAGCGTATGGCATCACGTATTTTGGGTATGGGGGATGTACTCAGTTTAATTGAGCAGGTTGAGCAAAAAGTTGATCGTGTTGAAGCAGAAAAGCTTGCCAAGCGGCTGCAAGAAGGCGACAGCTTTACCTTTGAAGACTTTAAGTCGCAACTGCAACAAATTCAAAAAATGGGTGGTGTATTCTCCTTGCTCGATAAATTACCAGGCATGAGCGGTATGGCACAAAAGGTCGATGCTGCTCAGGGCGAAAAACAATTTAAGCGTATCGAAGCAATGATTAATTCAATGACGATGCAAGAGCGTCGTCACCCCAGTATTATTAAGGGCTCGCGCAAGCGTCGTATTGCGCTGGGTTCGGGAACTAGTGTACAAGAGCTTAATCGTTTGATTAAGCAGTTTGAAGAAATGCAAAAAATGATGAAAAGCATGAAAAAGGGTGGCATGAAAAATATGATGCGCAGTATGGCAGGCGGAATGGCTGGTAAAATGCCGTTTATGCGTTAAATTGCATTTCTTTATTGCACGTTAAAATAATCAGCCATGATATTTGCAAGCATTCTTAATATGGCTATTTAGTTGGTGATGCAACGCTATTTAAGCTAAAATTAACCCATTATTTATTTTTTATGTAAAGCGTATTATGAAACAAGCCCTACATTCTTTGATTGTTACTGCATTAACTCAGCTACAGGCTCAAGGTGTTATTACTACTTTTGATACAGCTGTTATCAAAATTGAACTACCACGAGATAAATCGCATGGTGATTTAGCAACCAATGTGGCGATGGCGTTAGCAAAACCAAACGGGTTGAATCCTCGCATGTTAGCTGAAGCACTTATTGCAGCGTTGCCTGTAACCGACTGGTTACTAAGTGCTGAACTTGCTGGACCTGGTTTTATTAATTTTCGCTTAGATGCTGCTGCTAAGTTTGCGGTACTTGCGCATATTTTACAAACACAAGCTGATTATGGTCGCATTAATATAGGCGAAGGGAAATCAGTACAGGTTGAATTTGTTTCTGCTAATCCAACGGGTCCTTTGCATGTGGGGCATGGTCGTGGTGCAGCATATGGCTCTGCATTAGTATCGGTATTGCGCCATGCGGGCTACGATGTGCAAGCAGAATACTATGTTAACGATGCAGGTCGTCAGATGGATATTTTGGCAACCAGTGTTTGGTTACGTTATCTGGCATTATGTGGTGAGGATATCCCTTTTCCAAGCAATGGCTACAAAGGGGATTACATCATTACCACAGCGCGTGCTTTATTGAGTGAACAGGGTGAGCGTCTGCGTCATGCAGCTGCCGTTGTCTTTGCTGATGTTACTCCCGATCAAGTGCTTAATGAAGCAGGTGAAGTGGTTAGTGGTGATAAAGAAAAACATATCGATGATATTATTATTCATGCACGTGAGTTATTAGGTACTGCTGATTATCGTTTAGTGCTGGATAAGGTGCTGCACGAAATTTTATTCGATATTAAAGAAGATTTAGCTGAATTTGGTGTTCATTTTGATAATTGGTTCAGTGAGCGTTCGTTAACTGATAGTGGTATTGTTGATGCTGCACTTACGCGCCTAGAAGCTAAGGATCAGCTGTACGAAAAAGACGGTGCGATTTGGTTTAAGTCAACAAACTATAATGATGCTAAAGATCGTGTTGTTGTGCGTGAAAATGGTATTAAAACCTATTTTGCATCTGATATTGCTTACCATTATGACAAGTTGGCGCGTGGTTTTGAAAAAGTCATCAATATTTGGGGTTCTGACCATCATGGTTATATTCCTCGTGTGCGTGGCGCAATTCAGGCAATGGGCGAAGATGACAGTCGTTTAGATGTTTTGTTAGTACAGTTTGCTGTGCTTTACCGTGGTGGTGAAAAAGCATCTATGTCGACACGTTCGGGTGAGTTTGTCACATTAAGAGAGTTGCGTGAAGAAATTGGTAACGATGCGACGCGTTTCTTTTATGTTATGCGTAAAAGTGATCAACATATGGATTTTGATTTAGATTTAGCAAAATCGAAAAGTAATGAAAACCCATTGTTTTATATTCAGTATGCTCATGCACGCTGTTGTGGTGTCTTTACACAGGCAGAAAGTCGTGGTTTGGCGAGTTGGACTCAGGAGCTAGGGTTAAGTCATATTGCCTTGTTGAGCGAAGCGTCAGAAGCAGATTTGGCACAAAAATGTGCCCAATTTCCAGAAGTGATTGCTAATGCTGCCCGTGATGCTGAGCCACATCAGATTGCATATTATTTGCGTGAGTTGGCGCATCAGCTACATAGCTATTATAACAATACGCAACTATTGGTTGAAGATGATGCCTTGCGTTTAGCGCGGTTGACTTTGTTGTCTGCAACACGCGTAGTATTACATAATGGCTTGATGCTGTTGGGTGTGTCATCTCCTGAGCGTATGTAATGGCACGTGACTACCGTTATGGTCATAAGGTAAAAAAGCCAACTGTTCGTCGCACGCAGGAGGGTAACGTTCACTCTGATGATGTTGTGAGTGCAGAACCTCCTGAGTTGGTGACAGTAAAAAAGCACAAAGCAGTAGAGTCTAAAGAGTCTAAGCCCAGTGTTGTGGCAGAACCTGAAGTGTCTAATGCTAAGCCATCAGCACAGGAATCAGTTGTATCGAAAGCGAAAAAAGTACGCATAGTTAAAACACGCTCCGCAGACGAGCAAAAAATTATTGATGAAGCCTGTCGTTTAAGTTTACCTAAAGCTATTCGTAAAGAAGCAGAAGCACGCGAGCTATTGGCACGTCAAGAGGCAAAAGCACTAGCACAAGAAGAAGAAAAGTCGAAATTGATTGTTAAAAAGACAATCAAAAGTCGTTTAAATTGGGGGGTGTGGGGTGCTTTAACCCTACTCATTCTTTCGGGTATTGCTTGGTTGTTATATGCCCCGTTTTTTTTGGCATTTGCTTTTGAAATGAAGTGGATTGATGAAGCAACACGTAATCAACTAGACCCTGCTGCGAGTATGCGCTCACAAGTTGTTGCTAATGTCCCTACGGTTATTTCACAAGAGCCAATTAATGTCACAAATTCTAATAGTGCAAGTGCGATAGTAACACCTGATAAGGATGTTGCTTATAGCTTTTATAATGAGCTACCTAAAGCAACGATGACAACAGGTGCTCAACCTTTGCCAGTGCGTACACGTGCCCCTACTTATTTGCAGTTGGCATCAATTGCAAATGATAAAGATGCTCAAGCTGAGCGTAAGCGCTTGGCTCAAAAAGGGTATTTAGTTCAGGTAACAGCGCACCAAGTGAAGGGGCAAACGCTTTATATTTTACGCATGGGACCATATGATGATCAGCGTGTCATTAACCGCTTAAAAGTAGAATTGCAACGTTTGGGTGTGGACGCGCATGAAATGAGCATTGCTAGTATTATTAAGTCCGTAGAGTAATAAAGCGTACCAATAACGTATGACTCTTATTGTATTAATTTTGGGCAAGTGTCGTTTGATTTCTACCATTTGCTTTTGATTCATATAAAGCAGTATCCGTGCGCTGATATAGCGTATCCCAATCTTCCCCCACTTGATAACCAGAAATGCCAAGTGAAATGGTAATGTTGCTAATAAACTCACCTGTATCTTTGCGTTTTAGCTGGCTGATTGCTATTGTTTCTCGTAAGTGTTCTGCTAGTGCAAACGCTTTTTTTAAATTGCTATTGGGTACGATAATGGCAAACTCTTCACCACCAATACGTGCGACCAATTGAGAGGAGTCAATGTTGTTTTTAAGAATACCAGCAATAAAGCGCAAAACGGAATCACCAATAAGATGACCATATGTATCATTAAATTTTTTGAAGAAATCAATATCCAGCAAAATAACAAAAAGTTCATCATTTCTTTTAGTTGCTTGCATTGCTGCTTCTAAGTCTTGTTCGAACCAGCGTCGATTAGCGAGTTTTGTCAATAAGTCTGTCATTGACTCTGTACGCGCTATCTCGAGCTCTTTCTGTAATTTTCTAATGTGCTGCGTCGCACTGAGCATGCCTTGTTGTATTTCACTTTGTGATGCAACAATGGATCGTGTTGTAGAAAGAACACTACCCGTTAAATCTTTTAGTGTTTCTGGATCAATATCGTGTCTATTTGTGAGCTCTGCAACATACTTATCGAGTGACTTGGTGTGTGAGTCTATGTTTTTAGTCCAGTCCGTCAGTTTAGAGATCATACGCTCTAATAAATTGCGAAATGCACGCTCAAGATCAGAAGTATCAACTCGTTGCTCTTTTAAAAACGTTTCGTAAATACGTACTCCTAATGTATTGCTATACCCTTCACGTTTACTCATTGCAGTGTCTAAACTGGCGATAAGCTGAGAATTAGTACCCAAAAAGTACTCATACCAAATCAAAAAATTCATGGGGTTAGGGATAATATGGTGCTGTTTAAATATCGCAATTACCTTAACAAGAATTTCTTCAGATTCGTATTTATTTTGCGTATAAACTTTCATTTTAAGTATCTCAGTAAATTTTTTACTTAGTGTAACACTGCATCGATTAAATTTTAATTGTTATTTGATACATTTGTTATAAAATATTATGTTAGCATTATAATTTATGTATTATTAGGGATGATTTTTGTGTTGTTAATTAAGTTGCATGTTTTATTTGCGTTGCTTTCTGGTTTTGGTTTTTTTATGCGCGGTATTGGTCATTTACGTGGTGAGCTTTGGGTGCAACGAAAATGGGTGCGCATTGTGCCACATGTTATCGATACAGGACTATTGGTGAGTGCTATTGCTTTGCTTGTTACGCAAGAAATAAGCCCTTTAACTGATTGGGTCTTGGCTAAAATTATTGCATTGTTAGTGTATATTTTTTTAGGTGTCATGGCATTTAGAATTGCAAAAACAGTACAACACAAAGCACTATTTTTCGGAGCTGCATTAGGTGTTTTTGTCTATATCTTTGCTGTCGCAAAAACGCATTCGGTATTGCCGTGGATTTCAACTGTGGTAGTCGGATAAGGGGTTGTGCGTGGAATTATTGCTTATAAACGCGGAACAACAAATTCGTTCGCTCGGTCATCGTGTAACAACAGGGCGTGTGCTAACCTTAGCGATATTGTTAGCAGCAGATAAGCCATTAACACATGATATGATTTTACGTAACTTTAAGACACCAATGGATCGTGTGACCCTTTATCGTACATTAGATTGGTTAGTGCATATTGGTTTGGCGCATCGTATTCGTGCCGAAGATCATTTATGGCGATTTATAGCGGGAGGTGATGCAGTGCGTCATCCCCATTTTTATTGTGAAAATACGGGTAAGATGATTTGTCTTACGAATGTACAAGTGCCCGAAATAAAATTGCCAGATAACTTTAAAATTAGTCATGTTGAAGTTATTTTTCATGGGATATGTGGGTCTTAATTATTATTGTTTTATGTAAGGGTGCTTGTTAGCACCCTTTTTTATTGTTACTATATGCAACTTGTATATAAAAGCAACTTGTATATTGAGGTGTCTATGCAGTATCAACGTGTTTTGTCTATTGCTATTATGCTAGCCTTTTCGGGCAGTATATTAGCGCAACAAGAAGTTCCGTTAGCAGTGTTATCGGACATTGTCATTAAAAACCAAGACGATCATAGCACTGATAGTTGGTGTCAATTACGTGATGAGTTGGTTAAAACTGAAACGATTGACAGTAAAAGCATCGAGCGTAGCAATGCCAGTAATGTACTAGAGGCGGTTGATAATCGTCCAGGGGTATCAGTGCAATCAGAGTGTTCCGTTTGTAATGCACGTAATATTACTTTAAATAATATGCCCGGACGTTTTACGACTTTAATGGTAGATGGTGTGCCGCTTTACTCCTCCTTGTCATCCTCATATGGCTTAGATGGTATCAGTACCGATGGGATTGAGCGTATTGAAATTTCGCGTGGTGCAGGTGTGAGTATGAGTGCGCCTGAAGCATTGGCGGGAACGATCAACATGCTAACCAAGCGTCCAGTGGTGGCAGAGACCATTTTGAAAGGACAGATGGGTTCCTTTGGTGATTTGCGCACAGGCGTTTACTTGGGGCAGCCTGTGAAGGGTGGGGCTTATAGCGTGTCGCTCGATAGACGCATACAAGATACTGTCGATGGTGTGGGTTATGGTATTAGTCAGTCGGCAGGCTTTGAACGTAATAATTTGGGCATTGCTTACTTTGTTGATAATCTAGCTGGTTTTCGCTGGAAAGGGCGTTTTGATGTGTTACAAGAGGATCGCAATGGTGGCGCATTAGGTAAAGACTATACTGGTATTAAAGCCAATATTTTTGGTAGTCCCTTTAATTTTTCGGCAGGACCGAATGGCTCGCCGATTCGTGATGGTTGGCTGAATGCCGATGGCACTGGTTTTACACCTTACGCTAGCGGCTTAGCAGGCTTTTCTCAGATTATTAGAACAGAACGTCAGCAAGCGATTTTACAAGCGGAGCGCAAGATGACTTCTGGTACGTTGCGTTTTGCTGCGGGTATTGCTCATAACTACCAAGATTCGTTTTATGGGGGCGACGCGCTTTATTCAGGTAATCAGGGGCAGACCTATTTATCGGCAAGCTATCAGTTTCCTGTGCAGGATAATCTGTTTACGCTAGGGGCGGATTATCGTGGTGAAGATTTGCGTAGCCAAGGCTATTCCTTTGCAAGTAATCAAGTAAATTATGGTGTTGATAATTATAGCTATCGTAGCAATGCGGTCTATGGTCAAGTGTATCGTGCCTTCTTTGATAATAGTTTAGAAACCAATGCCTCAGTGCGTGTCGATGAGCACAATGTGTTTGGCACAATTGTTAGCCCACGTTTTAATGCCCTTTATCATCATAATAATGCCTATTCGAGCCGTTTTTCTGCTGGGCGCGGTTTTCGTGCGCCAACCTCATTTTTCGAACAAGATCATGGTTTATTGGCAGATAGCAAGATTGTGCGAGTAATCAATAAGGCAGAAACCTCCGATAATGTGAGTTATGCGCTCAATTATGTGTCTGAAAATTTTAGTTGGGTTGCATCGCTAAACTACAATCGCATTAATAATATGGCACGTCTAACGCCAAATATTGATGATGGTAACGGTGGCACTTATACCTTGTTTGATGCTTCTCCAGATCCTGTTACTATTAAAGGCATCGATTGGGTGGGAACGGTTAAGCTCACCTCAACCCTTGCAGCAAGTTTAGGGCTAGAACATTTTGATTACGACTTTACACCAGGGGCATTAACCTTTGCGCGTCCGAATGATCGTGCCTATTTATTGCTTGATTATGACTATGGTGCATGGGATTTAATGGGGCGAGTGACTTGGACGGGATCACAAGATTTAGCCAAGTTTTATAACTATGCTACGACTCAGCAATACAATTTAGATGGCACAGTTAAACGCAATACCAGCCCTGACTTTTTGGTTGCTGATATGCGTGCTGCTTATCGTTGGGATAAGACTTATTCTGGCTTTATTGGTGTGAATAATGTGTTTGATTATCAACAATCACAAATTGATAGTTATCTGTGGACTGATGCCGCTGGAAATATGGATGTCACTCATATTTGGGGACCTAATTTAGGTCGCCAAGTTTATGCTGGTGTGCGTATGAGCTTGTAAAAAGTATAATCTGCGTCAATAAGTGACGCAGACTTTTTTAGTTTAGTTTAGTTTGTTTTTAGTTTTTACCGTACTGGTTACCGTTACCAGCTGTCGTTGTATTGCTATTGGTCGTCGTTACATTGCCATTGCCCTGTGTGGTCGTGGCAGTACCATTTTGTTCAGATTCATTGTTATTAGGGTATTCGGGATGACAAAAGTCATCTCCCAAGCT
>CAMCGI010000060.1 GCA_945874205.1 Francisella tularensis subsp. holarctica | reverse complement strand
TCAGTCCCAAACTGCCAACCTAACACTGCTAGCAATAATAGAATAAAAATCCACCAAAACTCTTTTCGCGTTTTTTTAACATTCTGAGTAAGGTTTTCTTGCACTTGATTAACACTGAGTAAAGAATCTGGAGATAATAATTTTGATAGTTCATTAGCAGGAATCGTTACCCCTACCAGTTGAGCATAGTTATTAACGTAGCCTTTAACAAAAACAGCCGAACTATGTACAGCAGCAATATCTTCTGCCTCAATAGCCATAATTTGTGCGACGCTTAATTTTAATTTAGTAGCGATTTGTTCCTCAGTTAACTGACGTGAAAGCCTTGCTTCACGCAACACAGAACCCCAATGAAAATGACGTTCAGCAACTGACGGTAAGAGAGAAGAGATGTTTGTTTGCATTAGCATTTATCTCGCAATGAGTGATGACGTTCAAACGTGACTGTTGCTTTACGAACACCAGAAGTACGCTTGGTTCTGTCCGCGACTTCACCAACCAACTGCCCACAAGCAGCATCAATATCATCGCCTCGTGTACGACGAACATTGGTTTGCAATCCAGATGCCATGAGTCTATTTTGAAACTCAAGCACCTGTACCCATGGTGTTGTCTGATAACTTGTCCCTGGAAAAGGATTAAATGGAATTAAGTTTACCTTAGCCGAAAGTCCTTGCAGCAATGTAATAACTTCTTTTGCATGCTTAGTTGAATCATTTACCCCCTTAAGCATCACATATTCAAACATAACATGACGTTTTGGATAGGCACTAATATAACGGTGACAAGCAGCCATTAGCTCACTTAAAGGATATTTTTGATTGATAGGAACAAGCACATCACGCAAAGCATCATTAGCAGCATGTAATGACACTGCTAAAGAAACATCAAGGCGTTCACTCAGCATATCTATTGCTGGCACAACACCCGATGTCGAAATCGTAACGCGATTTTTAGATAACCCATATCCCCAATCATCCATAAATAGCTCTGCTGCTGGAAAAACCTGATTAACATTAAGCAGCGGTTCTCCCATCCCCATAAACACCACATTCGTAACAGGCTTTTCACCCCAACCAGCTTGACGTAGCAAATGCTGTGCCAACCAAACTTGACCCACAATTTCGTCACTGGTTAAATTGCGATTAAAGCCTTGCTGTGCAGTCATACAAAAAGTACATGCCAAAGCACAACCCACTTGAGATGAAATACACAAGGTGCCACGATTCTTATCAGGAATAAATACCATCTCAATGGCATTGCCGCCATCCACTTCTAACAACCATTTGCGTGTATCATCCTGCGCAATTTGATCGACTTTAATTTCGGGCAACCGAATGGGGGCTAAACTTGCTAACTTAGCACGTAAGACTTTCGACAAATCCGTCATCTGCGCATAATCAATTACCCCACGCTGATGCACCCATTGCATAAGTTGCTGTGCACGAAATGGCTTTTCACCTTGACTCACTAACCACTCAGCCAACATGCGGCGATTCATCCCCAATAACGAAATGGGCGGACTATTTAACTCAACAACATCGGTCACAAATATATCCTAAAAAATGCTTACAATTATTACTTACGTGGACAAAGCTCTGTTTGCGCAAAAAAGAATGCAATCTCTTTTGCAGCGCTAATAGCACTATCTGAACCATGTACTGCATTTTCGCGTGTACTGGTTGCGAAATCAGCTCTGACAGTTCCTGCAGCGGCCGTTTCTGGATTGGTTGACCCCATCACTTCACGATGATGCAAAATTGCATTCTCGCCCTCTAGCACAGACACAACAACAGGACCTGAGAGCATAAACTCAACAAGTGGCTCGTAAAACGGACGTCCATGATGCTCAGCATAAAATGCATTTGCTTCTGATGCTGTTAATCGCTTCATTTTAGTAGCAATAATACACAAACCAGCCTGCTCAAAACGCGTCAAAATTTGACCAATTGCATTTTTACCAACGGCATCTGGCTTGATAATAGATAAAGTACGTTCGATTGCCATGCTTAATTACTCACAAAAACACTAAAAATGTTGTTTATTCTAACAAAAAACCGCCCTAAGAGGGCGGTTTTATTCGTGACAATACAATATACATCAAACACTAAAACTTTCGCCACATCCACACATATCTTTAACATTAGGATTATGAAACTCAAACCCCTCATTAAGCAGTCCGTTTTTAGCATAATCCAACGTCATTCCTGCCAATTGAGCCATACTTTTTTTGGGTACGACCACGCTAACATCGTCACACACAATAACAATATCATCGTCTTTTATTTGATCAGCATAGTCAACAACGTAAGAAAACCCCGTACAACCGCTCACTTTTGTTGCTAGATATAAACCAATGCCATGACCACGCTTTTCTAACATAGTACGTACTCGCACAATAGCAGCGGGTGTTAATGTAATAGAGTCCATATAGTTTCTCTTTTTTAGCGACGACGAATTTGCGCAATTTGAACAGTTTTCTGTTTGGGGAACTGCGTGCTACGTTTATCCAACAAGGCTCCCAAACTAATTTCTGTTAAAAACTCTGCTATCATTACCGACAAGTCATCCCATAATGCATGGGATAAACAAGCATCACCTTGCAAACAATCACCACCACCACGACATTGACGTGCATCTAAGTCTTCATTCATTGCCTGAACAATACGTTGAACACTAATTTTGTGCAAGTCTTCTGAAATCAGATAACCCCCACCTGGTCCTCGCACACTGTTAACCAGTTTTTGGCGACGTAAGCGCGTAAAAATCTGCTCTAAATAAGATAATGAAATACATTGACGTGCAGCAATGTCTGCTAAAGACACTGCACCTGCCTGCTGATGCAATGCAATGTCTAACATTGCTGTTACAGCGTAACGACCCTTAGAGGTTAATCGCATAGTTATTGATGCCTGTTCACAATAGTTAAGTAGTCTATTATGTTATCAAGCATTTATTAAATGCGCAATACCCTAGTTCACTTGTCAGGTATTCTTTTTTGTTTCAATACACTCATCATCCAATACGCAACTATCTAATGGCGGCAAAACAATCACAGGCATAATAGCACCCAATCGTGATAATTCTTCTTGCGCTAGCTTAAGTTGTGCATCTAATACTAAAACATGATCTGTTAGTGCATGAATGGCGCGTTCAACAGGATCGGGGGTATCTTTACCAGCACCGTAGGCATCAAAACCAAGCACACTCGTTGCCGTTTGTGAGCGTTTAACTTCCACTTCTGTTTTAACTCGTACGATATGCCCTGGAATACCCACCACCGTCGCATCAGCTGGTACATCTTTAACCACGACAGCGTTAGAGCCGACACGTGCATTATCACCAATTGTAATAGGACCCAATACTTTAGCACCTGCGCCCACAATAACACCTGAGCCTAATGTCGGATGGCGTTTACCTGCTCGCCAACTGGTTCCCCCCAAAGTAACACCATGATATAGCGTTACATCATCACCAATCTCTGCTGTCTCACCAATCACGACTCCCATACCATGATCGATAAATAATCGCCGACCAATCATCGCTGCTGGGTGAATTTCAACGCCAGTAAACCAACGTGCAACAGTCGACAACCATCGCGCTAACAATTTAAACTCATGACACCACAGTTTATGAGAAAGTCGATACCAAAAGACCGCATGAACACCTGGATAAGTCAATAATACTTCGTATATCGAACGCGCTGCTGGATCACGAGCAAAGACACAAAGCACATCTTCTTTCCATAGTTGCCACAATGTCACAATTATTTCTCCTTGCTATCAAACGCTATTTTTGCCACTCTTTGCATACTACGCAATACACCACGTAACATGACTAATTCTAATGACTCCAATGTTGCACGTAAAAACAAACGTTTTAACCGGCGCATTAAGCGTTCATGTTGACGATTATCTAAAAATTCAATATCGATTAACGTTTGTTGTAAATGTGCATAAAACTGTGTCAACTCTTCTGCACTAGCTAATGCTTTCGCTTGCTTATTGTCATACTTATTCAAAGTGCGTGCTTGCGCTTGTGTCCATAATTCATAAGTAAAAATTTGCACACCCATTGCTAAATTAAGTGAACCATAATCTGAATTAGTCGCAACATGACCTAAAACATGACAAAAATCCAACTCTAAGTTGGTTAGACCCGAGCTTTCACGTCCAAAAACCAATGCAACCTGTCCACCCAACTCACAGCGCGTTAATAATAAATTTGCTGCTTGTTTTGCATCCACTTGCGGCCAATTAGAGGTACGTACACGCGCACTCGTACCAACCACAAAAGAACAGCCAACTAAGGCATCTGCCAAAGTATCCACTATCACAGCATTGATTAATACATCAGCTGCACCACTTGCCATCGCTGTGGCATGATCGTCTGGAAAAAACTTAGGCTTAACCAATACCAATTGTGTTAATCCCATTGTTTTCATAGCGCGCGCTACTGAACCGATATTTCCAGGATGGGTGGTTTCTACCAATATAATGCGAATTAATTTCATCCGCGATGCTAATTCATCCAACGATCTGCCTCCTTAGCGCTGAGCATGCTATAATTTAACACTATAAAAATTGTTCTTCTCCCATTTTGTTTGTCTGTTTATAAGGAACGCATATGCACCCTATTCTGAATGTCGCGACCACTGCGGCAACACGCGCTGGTAATATTATTTCTCGTCAATTCCAGCAGGCAGACAGACTAACCATTGAAAGCAAAGGCGAAAACGACTTCGTTAGCGAGGTTGATCGTATGGCAGAAAAGGATATTATACAAACCATTCGTAAATATTACCCTTCTCATGCGATATTGGGCGAGGAAAGTGGCTTTATGGGTGATGATGATGAGTATTTATGGATTATTGACCCCTTAGATGGCACTACTAATTTTTTACACGGATTACCGCAATTTTCAGTTTCTATTGCCGTATTGCATCGTGGTAAGTTAGCACATGGTGTTGTTTTTGACCCCTTACGTCAAGAAATGTTTAGTGCCTCTAAAGGTGCTGGTGCACAAATGAATAACCGTCGTATTCGCGTTACTGAACAGCGCACATTGGCAGGGTCGTTGCTTGCAACAGGCTTTCCATTTCGTGATTTTGACCATCTCGATGTTTATATGGATACGCTTAAAGCCTTTATGCCACAAACTGCAGGTATTCGTCGTGCTGGCTCTGCAGCATTAGACTTAGCATGGCTCGCTGCAGGACGTGTCGATGGATTTTGGGAGTTCAAACTAAGCAGCTGGGATATTGCTGCTGGCGCGCTCATTGTGCAAGAAGCAGGGGGATTAGTGTGTGATTTTGCAGGGGGTGAGAACTACCTAAACTCTGGTAATATTATGGCAGCCAATCCTAAATTATTAGCTGCCATGATGAAAACGGTATCGCCTTTACTAACAGACACCTACCGTAAGTAAAACATAAGACTGATCAAGACGACAAGTAAGCTTGTTCAGCAATATGCGCTTTAGAAAAGTTTTGCTGTTGTCGCTGAAGCTCATGACGCAATAGTGTGAGCTGTTGCGTTATCACATCAACTTGAAGCAAAAGCTGTTTTATTGCCTGCTCATCCTCTTGAGATAACGGCTTAGGCAACGTCTCAAGGGTTTGTTCAAGCGATATTTTCCATGCAATTGCGTTGCTAGAAAATGCCGCCAACCCCTCTTCTGTCACTTCTGAGAAAAGCGTCTGCGATTCAATCAGGGCATTCAGTAAATTATGATTTAACATTATGTACTACTGGTCGATAAAGAAGAACTTAATGAGGTTCTTAAGCTATTCATACTAGAAATCAGCGAATTTACTACCGAAAACTGATGTGTATAATTGGCCAAGATGGTTGTATAACGATCCTCTACCTTTTTGAGTTTATCTGCATATTCGGTATCATATTTGCCCAATGTCGTTACTTTACTCGTAATTGAGCCCGTCTTTGTATCTAACATATCAGTAATACTTTTGGTCATTTGTGCTGCATAGCCACGTTGGAAAGTGAGCGTACCACGAGCCCCTGTGCCTGTCCCTGCGACATCAAAAGCTAAATCTTTTGGCGCACCTGTCAAAAAGCTATTAATTTTGACACTTTGCCCTGTTCCTGCAAACGTATAAAAAGTGCCGTCTTTTTCCAACGACCCCATCACATCAGCACCGACATAACTGCCCGCTGCACCAGCTCCTGTTGCCATTCCCATACTGGTCGTTAAGTCAGTACCCAACGTGGTAAAGTTAACCGTTGAAGCACTACCAAACTTATCTGTCGATAATTGAAAACGGTTATTTGCTGAATCAAATCCCATTTGAACGGTTAACCCTTTCGCTTTTAAGTTGGCATCATTGTTGATCGCTGTTTGCATTATTTTTGCCAGATTGTCACGCGAATAAGTGCCGACAGCTAAGGATAAGGTGGTGGATGCTGTACCTGCAATCGTCACAGCAAAACTATTATTGCCCGCTGTGATTGAAATAGGGTCTGTTGCTAATCCTGTTGCAGTGCCACCCAAATATAATGCTTGACTGGCAGCTTGGTTTACTGTCAAATTATAACTCCCTTCAACCGTCTTATCTGAAGAGCCTGTGTAGGTTACTTGATTATCTGTAGCGACGGCATTAGCAGAAAATATTTTACCAATCGCATTAGGATCAGCTGCAATCGCTGCATCTAATATGGTTCTATCGAGGGAAATCGTCCCATCTAAATTCGATTTAATACCAATATCTGCCATAGATTGATACGCGCCTCCATCCGAAGTACGAAATTGCATAAACTTTTTCATATTCGTAGTGACCGTATTTAACGCTTCTTCCCCTTTTAGCGACCCTTTTGTGGTATCTGCTGGATCTTTAGTGTAAGAGCCTAAATACTTAATCACATCTTTCATTGCGTTCATGTCATCAACAAAGGATTGTACTTTGTCGCCTAGCCCTGTTGTATCACTCCCTACCGTTAGGTTAACAGTCACCCCAAGTTGGGCTTTATTGAGATTAAGCGTCATGCCATCTAATACGCCTGTTACACTATTGGTAGCGGAAGTTAACGACAAGCCATTGAGTGTGAACTGCGCATCTTGTGCTGCGACCGTTTGCACCATGTTGTTTGTGCCAGCACCAAACGCAAATTGAGATAATCCAGCGGTATCTGTATTGTTACCATCACCAGTATCAGTTACGTCTAACGTAATCGCATTACCTAACCCTGTCTGCTGCGATGCCATAACTAAACGATAGCCTGTGCCATCATTAACAATCGACGCATTAGCACCCAATCCAGCAGCGTTAATCGCTCCTTTTATTCCTTGCAGCGTATTGTTTGATGCGTCAATTGTAATCGCTTTGGTCGAGCCACCCACAGTCAAGTTAAAGGTTCCTGTCCCTAATGCCGTGTATTGAGAAGCAACACCCACTGATGCCAATGTATGCGATTGTGCACGCTGACTGATAACCATATCGTAACTACCTGCACTAGGCTTACCTGTAACGGTTGCGCTCAATGCCGTGCTATCAGAGGATGTGGCTGTTTTGGTGTTAAATGTTGCCTGCGTATTTAATGTACCAAGATTGGTTTTAATACTTGTCAGCGCATTGCTTAACAAGGTATAACCAGACAACTTTGTTTGTAGGGCTGTTTGTTTTCCCGTGTAATACTGCCGTTGATTGGCAACATCGGCAGTGGCAAGTGCCTTAGCAATCGTCGCAACATCAAATTGTCCACCGCCAAGCGAAGTTGTTAATGTTTGTCCTACTGCATCACGCAACACCTGCGCGGTGTCTGCGGCTTTAGTTGAAGTTGGCGCTACTGTAGGAATTAAGCTCGAAAGTGTAGAGCTTGATGTAGTGGATGTGGTTGTCATGATGTACCTCCCAGCAAATGCTGATTTTTAGTAAACTTTTATAAGCAAATTAATAGCCATTTTAACAAAAGAACAAAAATAAAAAATAAAAAGCCACAAAAATGCAGCTTTCTTTGACAAGAGTTAATATTGTGCGACCCTACTTTAACAAACTCATGACGTTCTGCGCCATCTGGTTTGCCTGTGTCAGCATCGACATACCTGCTTGCTGTAGCACTTGTGTGCGTGCTAAGTTAGCCGATTCTCGCGCATAATCAGTATCCAAAATACGACTGCGTGCTGCTTGCATATTTTCATTCACATTTTGCAAGTTAGAAACAGTATATTCCATACGATTCTGCACTGCACCCCATTTTGCACGCAATGTACCAATGTTTGATAAAGCACTATCAATACGCATGACAGTTACTGAAGCCGCTGATACGGTACTAATGCGTGCACTTTCATAAGGTGATACTGTATATGATTTTACACCTGCGGCATTAGTAGATAAATACTTACCAAAAATAGCAGTTGACACAGAGGCACCAATCCAAAAGTTCCCAATAGAAACTCCGATTTTATCACGACCACTGCCACCATTCGCCACTTCCCAGCCTGCTTGTATTTTTAATTCTGTTGGGTTAGCTGATAAAAATGCCCCATTAGTACTCATATTTGCCATAATTGGAATTTCATTAAATTTTGTTGTACCAGCAACACGATTAATTTCTGTGCTCAGCTGTTGAAACTCGGTATCCATTTGTAAGCGATTTTCTGTGTTGTAAGTACCGTTTAATGACTGAATCGCTAATTCACGCTGACGCTGCAACATATTGACCACTTCATCTGACGCACCATCCATGGTCTGAATCAGAGACATGCCATCATTGGTATTACGAATTGCCATATCAGTACCACGAATTTGCGAAGTCATGCCTGTCACAATGGACTGACCTGCCGCATCATCTTTTGAATGATTAATACGAAGCCCTGATGTCAAACGCTCCATAGTCGTTTCTTGACTACGACTTGTTTTGTCCAATAAACGAATCGCATTTAATGAACCCATGTTTGTGTTGATGACCATCGCCATGATAAAGTTCCTTGTGTGTGTGCTTGCTTATTCAGCGTGTCATTTGCGGTGATGTTTCTCTCCGTCAAATAAGTTAACGGCACGCACGAAACTTTCTTGAGTGATTTTTTGAATTTTTTGATAAAAAGACAGCTACCTGATGTAGCAATGAGAAAAAATGAAGAAGATGACGCACAGAACGTGCGTCATCTGATACTAGGTTTAAGGTTACTTGAGCAAACTCATGACATTTTGACCGCTTTGGTTCGCCTGTGTCAACATCGACATACCTGCTTGCTGTAGCACTTGTGTGCGTGCTAGATTAGCTGATTCACGGGCATAATCGGTATCTTGAATACGACTGCGTGCTGCCATAATGTTTTCGTTCACATTGTTTAGGTTAGAAGTAGTGTGCTCTAAACGATTCTGAATCGCACCCCATTTTGCACGCAATGTACCAATATTCGACAAGGCACTATCGATACGCATAACAGTTATCGAAGCTGCTGCTACTGTACCAATACTCGCTTTAGAATAAGCCGATCCAGCTGTTATCTTTTTAGAACCTGTCGTGCCATTGACTGACATAAATTTACCAAAAATCTGTCCCGAACCACCACCCGTAAAAAAGTTACCCATAGAAACCTGAATTTTATCACGCGCACTACCGCCGTTACCCACTTCCCAACCCACTTGCATAATACGCGTACTGGCAGCAGTTGACAAGAATGAACCACCTACTGAACCCATTTGCACCATAACAGGAAGTTCATTAAACTTAGTGGTCGCCGCAATACGGTTAATTTCTGTGCTGAGTTGCTTAAATTCCGTATTCATTTGTGAGCGGTTTTCTTGGTTATAAGTACCGTTCAATGCTTGAATCGATAACTCACGTTGACGCTGCAATATCCCAATCACTTCATCTGCTGCACCATCTGCAGTTTGAATCAATGCCATTCCATCATTCGCATTGCGTACCGCTTGATTGGTGCCACGCACTTGTGAGTCCATACCAATAACAATCGTTTGACCAGCTGCATTATCCTTAGAGTGATTAATGCTTTGACCTGATGTTAAGCGCTCCATCGTTGTTGCTTGACTGCGTGATGATTTGTCCAATAAACGTACTGCGCTTTCTGAACCAATATTTGTGTTAATTACCATAGCCATGATTAAAGTTCCTTTTGTGTGTTAAGTTTGCTTAGTTATCTAAGCTTTTTGTTTGCGGTG
>CAMCGI010000059.1 GCA_945874205.1 Francisella tularensis subsp. holarctica | reverse complement strand
GTCAGGCTTACAATGCCGCATTAGTGGGGGATGCTGCATCAGCTCACAAATTAGATGCGCCCTTGCAATCATTGCATCGTGATTTATTTATCGAGGCAAATCCCATTCCTGTTAAATGGGCTTTATATCGCATGGGCTTGATTGAGTTAGGTATTCGTTTGCCTTTGACTGTATTATCACAAGCGCATCATGCTACCTTAGAGAACGCATTAAACAAAGCCAATATTTTGGCATCTCATTAACATTCAATAGGTTATTAATTGCATGAATGCATCTCGCGTTTTAAGTTTAGCTATTTTATCTTTGCTTGCTGGCAGTGGTTGTAGTAGTTTGAGCAAGTCGTTTGGTAGTAGCGACAGCATTACACAAGAGGATAATTATCGTGTTACACAAGATGCGTTAATTTCGCCACTCGAGTTGCCACCAGGGTTTCAAAACCCAAATCGTAATATGGATGCGAATAATCGTCAGCTAATGGGGTCATTAAATGATAAAACAACGAATAAAGAAATTCCAAGTTATCGTGCTGAAGGCTTAAGTATTCGTAATAATTTATCAGAGCGTTGGTTGCATATTGACAAAGCAAATACTGATGATATGTGGGAGCGTTTGCAACGATTCTTAACCTCACAGGGTTTTGCTATCGAAGAATCGCGTAAAGATGTGGGAATGATTAGAACCGCATTTTTATCACGTCGTGAAATTGTGCCTAAAACAGAGATGAGTTTTTTAACGCGTGCACTCAATTCGTGGCGTGAAGAAACAGCTAAAGGTGCAATGGATCGTTTAACATTGCGTGTGCAGACAGATAAGTCGGGCAGTATGGATGTATTTGTTCGTCATAGCATGATTATTGAAGATGCTGACGGTGATGTGCGTTATTGGCGCTCACGCCCTTATCATCCTGAGTTTGAAGCAGAAACACTGTATCAATCAATGGTGTTTTTAGGTACGACTAAAGCGGCGGCAATAACTCAAGTGGCTGCTAGTATTAAAACAATGGAATCATCATTGGATAATGAGTTTGCTGGGTTAACACTGCAAGCGAGTATGGAAGAGAGTTGGCAATATGTTTTGTCCTTATCTGATCGTGCAGGGTTTACGGTAGTAAGTACTGATCGTGCCAATGGCGTTATGAATATTAAAATGCCATTAATAGTACAAGAAGAAAAAGGGTTTTTTAATCGTTTGTTTAGTTCAGATAAATCAGCGGGTAATGACGTTGTGTTGAAGTTTAATAGCAAAGATAAAGTAACAGATGTGATGGCTAGCGGTGCTAATGGGCAGTCTTTAACTATTGAACAGAAAAAATCAGTATTCCAGCGTATGGGTATTTTGGAATGAGTATAACAGTACAACCTATTTGGGGCACGTCGGCATTATCGACATTTCGTTTAGAACAATTGTTAACACGGGCGCGGGCACAAGGTATTGCACTGGAAGGTGTATCAGTACAATATGTTTATGTCTACGAAAGTGAAAATGAGCTATCTTATGATGATTGGCAAAGCTTAAATAAACTGCTCAATGAGTCAGTGTCAGTACAACAGGCACTTAGCACAAACTTTGTGATTTCACCGCGTGTGGGTACGATTTCGCCTTGGTCATCAAAAGCGACAGATATTGTCCAAAATTGTGGGCTAACGCAAGTTAAGCGCATCGAACGGGCGCTTGCTTGGCAGATTGAAGGCAACTTAAGTAGTGAGCAAATACAGACGCTACAAAGTTTGGTTCATGACCGTATGACCGAAAGCGTCTTAGCGTCTGTGGCTGAGTTAGCAGCTTTATTCTCGCATCAAGCAGCAAAACCTTATAAAACTATACCTGTGCTAGCTCAAGGTCGTGAGGCTTTAGTTAGTGCTAACCGCGAAATGGGTTTGGCACTGTCAGAAGATGAAATTGACTATTTATTAGTCGCCTTTACAGAGCAACTCAAGCGTGATCCTGTTGATGCTGAATTGATGATGTTTGCGCAAGCGAATTCAGAGCACTGTCGCCATAAGATTTTTAATGCGCAATGGACGATTGATGGCGAGCAGCAAAGTCATAGTCTCTTCGGCATGATTCGTAATACTTACGCCAAAGAATCATCGCGTATGTTGTCAGCGTATAGCGATAATGCTGCGGTGATGGAAGGTAGTGTGGGCGAACGCTTTTTCCCTGATGCCGATGGTATTTATCGTGGTCATGAAGAGCAAGTAGCGATTTTGATGAAAGTCGAAACGCATAATCACCCAACAGCCATTGCTCCTTTTTCAGGTGCAGCAACAGGTTCTGGCGGTGAAATTCGTGATGAGGGTGCGACAGGACGTGGCTCTAAGCCTAAAGCAGGTTTGACGGGCTTTACTGTATCAAATCTTAGTATGCCAGACTTTACTCAGCCTTGGGAAATTGCCTACGGCAAACCAGGGCGTATTGTTTCTGCCTTAGAGGTAATGATTGAAGGACCGTTAGGCTCAGCAGCATTTAACAATGAATTTGGTCGTCCAGGTTTGTGTGGTTATTTTCGCACCTACGAAAATCCTATATTAACACCCGATGGTATTGAGCAGCGTGGTTATCATAAGCCAATTATGTTGGCTGGCGGTTTGGGTAATATTCGTGAGCAACACGTGCAAAAAATGCCTTTCCCTGCGGGCTCTAAGCTGATTGTGTTAGGTGGTCCTGCCATGCTCATTGGTTTGGGTGGCGGTGCGGCATCGAGTGTTGATGCAGGTAAGTCACACGAAAATCTTGATTTTGCTTCGGTGCAACGTGGCAATCCCGAAATGGAGCGTCGCGCGCAAGAAGTGATTGACCGTTGTGTGTGGATGGGTGCAGAAAACCCCATTTTATTCATTCATGACGTGGGTGCTGGCGGTTTATCGAATGCCATGCCAGAGTTGGTCAATGATGCGGGTAAGGGCGCAAGCCTTAACTTGCGTGCTGTGCCAAATGATGAATCGAGCATGTCGCCGATGGAAATCTGGTGTAACGAATCGCAAGAGCGTTATGTGCTTGCCGTTGCAGCGGATAAGCTTGACTTGTTTGAGTCAATTTGTGAGCGTGAGCGTTGTCCTTTTGCTGTTTTAGGGGAAGCGATTGATGACTCTCATTTGACGGTTTCTGATAGTCAATTCGCGAACAATCCTGTTGATATGCCGCTTCCTATTTTATTGGGCAAAGCACCGAAATTGCATAAAAATGTGCAGGATCGTGATCGTGCTCAACCTGGGTTTGATACAGCTGCAATTAAGCTAGATGATGCGGTTAATCGTATCTTGGCTTTGCCAACAGTTGCGGATAAAACCTTCTTAATTACCATTGCCGACCGTAGTATTACGGGTTTAGTCGCGCGTGATCAAATGGTGGGTCCTTGGCAAGTGCCTGTTGCTGACGTTGCCGTCACTGCAACAGACTATGTTCACTATACAGGTGAAGCGATGGCGTTGGGCGAGCGTTCTCCGTTAGCAATTCTCAATCCAGCAGCGTCAACACGTATGTCGGTAGCAGAGTCACTAACTAACGTATTGGCTGCGGATATTGCAGACTTAACCCATATTAAACTCTCTGCTAATTGGATGGCGGCTGCGGGTCATGCTGGTGAAGATGCCGCGCTTTATGCGGGTGTGCAAGCTGTCGGTATGGAATTTTGCCCAGCTTTAGGGCTAACCATTCCTGTCGGCAAAGACTCGTTATCGATGAAAACCGTGTGGCAAGACAATGCAGGCGAGAAAAAAGCGGTTGTGTCCCCATTGTCATTAGTTGTCACTGCGTTTGCACCTGTGCAAGATATTCGTAAGACGTGGACACCAGAATTACGTGCCGATAAAGGCGGTAAGCTTTGGTTAATTGACTTGGGTGCGGGTGAAAACCGTTTAGGCGGTTCTTGTTTAGCGCAGGTTTACAACCAAGTTGGTGATGTTGCGCCTGATATTAGCCCAGAGCTAATGCGCAATTTGTTCACTCTTTTGCGTGATGCGCGTGCACAGGGTTTGATTAGTGCTTACCATGATCGTAGCGATGGTGGGGTGTTTGCTACCTTGGTTGAAATGGCATTTGCAGGTCGGTCAGGACTTGATATCGATATGTCAGCTTTTGCAGGTGATGTGGTTGCAGGACTGTTCAGCGAAGAAATTGGTATCGTTGTTCAGGTAGCCGATGCGCATCAAGCTGGATTTGAAGCTTTATTAGCACAACATCAATTAGCATCAACGAGTCATATCATTGCACATTTCAATGACAGTCAATCTGTTGTGATACAAGCAAATGGTCAACCTGTTTTTGAACGCAGTCTCGCTGATTTGCATGCCCGTTGGTCAGAAACATCTTACCGCATGCAAGCTTTGCGTGATAATGCGGATTGTGCAGCTCAGGCATATAACCTGATTAAAACACAATCGCCATTAGCTGAATTGAAGGCGAACTTGACTTATCGTGCGAGTGAAAATATTGCTGCGCCTTATATCAATACAGGTGTGCGTCCACAAGTTGCCATTTTGCGCGAGCAGGGTGTTAACGGTCAGCAAGAAATGGCAGCAGCCTTCACCTTAGCTGGTTTTGATGCAGTTGACGTGCATATGAGTGATATTTTAGAAGGTCGCTTATCGTTAGAGCAAATGAAGGGCTTGGTTGCTTGTGGTGGTTTCTCATATGGGGATGTCATGGGGGCGGGTCGTGGTTGGGCTGCGAACATTCAGCTTCATCATCGTGCTTCCGATGCCTTTTCAGCGTTTTTCCATCGCACTGATACCTTCACCTTGGGTGTGTGTAATGGTTGTCAGATGTTATCGAGCTTGCACGATTTAATTCCAGGTGCTGAGCATTGGCCACGCTTTATGCGTAACGTGTCTGAGCAATTTGAAGCGCGTCTTTCTTTGGTAAAAGTTGAAGAAAGTAATTCAGTGTTATTGCAAGGTATGGCTGGCTCGATGATGCCAATTGCTGTCGCGCATGGTGAAGGTCGTGTGGTCTGGCGTAATGAA
This sequence comes from Francisella tularensis subsp. holarctica, assembly GCA_945874205.1. Classification (GTDB taxonomy): domain Bacteria; phylum Pseudomonadota; class Gammaproteobacteria; order Thiomicrospirales; family Thiomicrospiraceae. Next base: position 5,435 of record CAMCGI010000059.1, on the reverse strand, counting down.
TCTGACGCAATACAGGCGCAAGCTGCGATGCGTTTTGTTGATGCCACAGGGTCAGCAACTACCACTTATCCGCTCAACCCAAATGGTTCTGTAGAGGGCTTAACGGGCTTTACGAGTGTCGATGGTCGTGCCACGATTATGATGCCGCATCCTGAGCGTGTATTTCGACGTGATCAGTTTTCTTGGCATCCCGATGATTGGCATGAGGAAGGTGCTTGGATGCGCTTGTTCCAAAATGCCAGAAATTGGGTTAAATAATAAATAATGCTAGTGCTTACCCAAATTTGTTTAATTTGCAGATTGGCTAAGCACAGCATATCATCGAACGTTTATATATCTTTTTATCTTTAGGAGAGTCTTCACAATGGCAATGAATCGTCGTGAGTTTCTGCATGTAATGGCTATGGCTGCAGCAGCGGGTATGCTGCCGAACATGGCTCGTGCTAATAAAAAAGCTGACCTGTACAATATGCCTAAATTTGGTTCAGTGCGTATCATGCACATCACTGATACTCATGCACAGTTGAAGCCAATTTACTTCCGTGAACCTAACGTTAAGTTGGGTATGGGTGCTGCTTTTGGTAAATTGCCACATATTGTTGGCGAAAAAATGCTTAAAGAGCTAAAAATCAAACCAGGCTCAATCGAAGCACATGCATTCACCTACTTAGATTTTACCAATGCAGCTAAGCAGTTTGGTAAAGTGGGTGGTTTTGCGCATATTAAAACGTTATTAGACAGCCTACGTGAACAGGCTGGCGGCAAACAAAATACCATCACGATTGATGGCGGTGATACATGGCACGGTTCAGGTACTGCCTTGTGGACACGTGGTCAAGACATGGTGGGCGCATCTAATTTGTTAGGCGTTGACGTGATGACTGGTCACTGGGAATTCACCTATAAGGAAGAAGAAGTGCTGCGTAACTTGTCACAATTCAAAGGTGATTTTGTTGCACAAAACGTTTTAATTCGTGAAGACTCATTGTTCGGTGATGACTACAAAGCAATGACTGAGAAGTTTAACGGTATTGGCTTACATAGCGAAGACACACGTCATGCATTCAAGCCTTACACGATTAAAGATGTGGGTGGTCATAAAGTTGCTGTCATTGGTCAGGCTTTCCCGCGTACTGCTAACGCTAACCCACGTGCAAACTTCCCAGATTGGACATTCGGTGTGCAAGAAGAAGAAATGCAAGCAATGGTCGATCACGTTCGTGCGAAAGAAAAACCAGTTGCGGTTATCGTTATTTCTCATAACGGTATGGACGTTGATATTAAACTTGCTAGCCGCGTTACAGGTATTGATGCAATCTTTGGTGGTCATACACATGATGGTATGCCTGTTCCTGTTAAAGTTAAAAATAAATCTGGTACAACCTTAGTTACTAACGCTGGTTCTAACGGTAAGTTTGTTGGTGTGATGGATTTGGATATTAAAGCAGGAAAAGTTGCTGGTGTTCAATACAAGTTATTACCAGTATTTTCACATATTTTGGCTGCTGATACAGAAGTTGATTCTTATATCAACAAGATGCGTCAAACTAAATACGATGAAAAAATCATCGAAGGTCGTCGTGCAGACAATGCATTCAATAAAGATCGTGTAGGCAAGTCTTACGAAGATATTTTGAATGAAGTATGTGGTGTTGCTGGTGAAACTTTATACCGTCGTGGTAACTTCATGGGTACTTGGGATCAGGTGATGGTTAATGCGTTGCGTGAAGAGCATGACACACAAATCGCCTTGTCAGCTGGTGTGCGTTGGGGAACTTCAGTGTTAGCAGGTGATAACATCACTTTTGAAAACATTATGGATGAAACATCAATGACTTATGGTGAAACTTACCGTAATGAAATGACAGGTACTCAGCTCAAAGAAATGATGGAAGGTGTTGCTGATAACTTGTTCGTAGAAGATCCTTACCTACAATCAGGTGGTGACATGGTTCGTATCGGTGGTTTAACCTACGAAATCGATCCTACTGCTAAGTTAGGTAGCCGTATTTCTAATATCGCATTAGACAATGGTACAGCGATTGAAGCGAATAAGACTTACACCGTTGCAGGTTGGGCGCAGGTTGATTCTGTTGGTTCTGGTCGTTTAATGCACGATGTGGTTGCGGATTATGTTCGTAAGCACAAAGAAGTGAAGTTAGATAAGGTTAACCACCCACGTTTGAAGGGTGTGAAAAACAACCCAGGTGTTGAGGACTACGCGACACCATTACTATAACTTGTTTAACCAAGCGATTAATGCTAAGAAAAAGCCCAACGAAAGTTGGGTTTTTTTGTTATCAGTTCAACTTTGGCGGCAGTCGATCGACTGGTACATCATTTGAGAATTATTATATTGAAGGTCTATTATTTGCCTTACCCCTTTTTAGCCTATCTGACCTATAATAGCAATAACTAATAAGCAACAACATTGACCTCATAAAGGAGAAGTTTAGATGGTTCGTACACGTTTTGCCCCTAGTCCTACAGGTTATTTACATATTGGTGGCGTGCGTACTGCCTTGTTTTCGTGGTTGTATGCACGTAAGCATGGTGGTCAGTTTATTTTGCGTATTGAAGATACCGATTTAGAGCGTTCGACACCTGAATCAGTTGATGCTATTTTGCAAGGTATGGCTTGGTTAGATTTGGATTTTGATGAAGGTCCTTTTTATCAAACAGAACGATTTGATCGTTACAACGAAATTATCGAGCAATGGTTAGCAGAAGGTAAAGCCTACTACTGTTACGCCTCTCAAACAGAACTTGACGAAATGCGCGAAGGTCAAATGGCGCGCAAAGAAAAGCCGCGCTATGACGGTCGTTACCGTGATTTTACAGGTACGCCACCAGAAGGGATTACCCCTGTTGTGCGCTTCAAAAACCCATTAGATGGTGAAGTCGTTATTCATGATTTAATTAAAGGTGAAGTGGTTGTTCAAAATTCAGAATTGGATGATTTAATTATTCGTCGTTCTGATGGCGCACCTACTTATAACTTTACAGTTGTGGTTGATGATTGGGAGATGAAAATTACGCATGTTATTCGTGGTGATGATCATCTTAATAACACGCCTCGCCAAATTAATATGCTCAATGCCTTGGGTGCTAAATTGCCTATCTATGCACATTTGCCTATGGTTTTGGGTGAAGATGGACAGCGTTTATCTAAACGCCATGGTGCTGTGAGTGTATTACAATACAAGGAAGCAGGCTATTTGCCAGACGGATTGCTTAATTACTTAGCACGTTTGGGGTGGTCGCATGGTGATCAAGAAATTTTTAGTCGTGATGAGTTAATTCAGTACTTTGATTTAACTCATATCAACGGTGCTGCGGGTAAGTTTGATGCTGATAAGTGCTTGTGGACGAACCAACAACATTTACAAATGCAAGGCGGTTTACAGTTAGCGCGTCATGTTGTACCACATTTGGCTGCTGTTGGGATTGATGTTGATCAAGGTGCTGAGTTGCCCGCTGTTTGTGAGCTATTAAAAGAACGCGCTAAAACGGTCGCTGATATTGCAATGCAAGCACACTGTTTTTATCAAGATCCTGCTGTATACGATGAAGACACCCGTACAAAACACTGGACAACAGCAAGTGCTAAACCTGTATTACAGTCTTTACTGCAGGGATTTGAAGGTTTGTCTGAGTGGTCAGCGACAACGGTTCATGAAGTCATGGTGAATGCTGGTAAAGATAATGGCGTTAAAATGGGGCAAGTTGGTATGCCGTTACGTTTAGCGCTGACAGGTTCTGCTCAGTCACCAGCAATCGACGCAGTGGCTGCTTTGTTGGGTAAAGAAACTGTTATGCGTCGCTTGGTATCAGCAATTGCCATAATTTAGGATTAGTTTTATTTTTTATGACTTATCTTGCTTGACAAGGTAAGTCTCTCTGATTATAATTATCAAATCTTAGGGGCTATAGCTCAATTGGTAGAGCGCTTGCATGGCATGCAAGAGGTCAGCGGTTCGATTCCGCTTAGCTCCACCAAAAAACTCCTAAGGTAAGATGGTTAAAAAGTCAAAAGCTAATTAATTGTCACAGATATGTCCCCATCGTCTAGAGGCCTAGGACATCGCCCTTTCACGGCGGTAACCGGGGTTCGACTCCCCGTGGGGACGCCATAAAATGCGGGATTAGCTCAGTTGGTAGAGCATAACCTTGCCAAGGTTAGGGTCGAGAGTTCGAGTCTCTTATCCCGCTCCATAATTTCTACGGTTATGGTGCTAGCATTTTAAGTCTTTTAATTCAATTCGTACTTTAGTTCATCTTTCTTATCCTATTGTTTTATATTTTGTTCTGATAAAATAGCGTTTATAACTTATTTTATTCGGCTATTCTTTTTATGCGCATTCTTCTGATTAAAACTTCATCGCTTGGCGATATCATTCATACCTTTCCCGCATTGACTGATGCGGTAAAAGCGAACCCTGCGATTCGTTTTGATTGGGTGGTGGAAGAGGGATTTACCGATTTGCCAGCCTTGCATCCCGCCGTCGATCAGGTGTTTGCTTTGCCGTGGCGACGATTACGCAAAACATTATGGTTACCTTCGACATGGGGTGAGTTGCGTGCTTTTGTGCGTTCTTTACAAGTCGAAAAATATGATTTAGTGATTGATGCCCAAGGGTTATTAAAAAGTGCTATTTGGACAAAGTTTATTAAAGCACCTGTCTATGGATTATCTGCTGCTAGTGCACGCGAACCGCTTGCCAGTCATTTTTATAATCATAAATGTGATGTCGCTTGGGGGCAACATGCCATTATTCGGGTGCGTCAGTTATTTGCGCAAGCCTTAGGCTATGACATGCCAGATATGGAAAAAACCGATTTTGGCATTGTCCCGCGCCTGCGCGTGCTGCCCGATGTTAATGTTCAGCCTTATTGGGTCTTTGCTCATGCGACAACTTGGGAAAGTAAACACTGGCCAGAAGCCTATTGGCATCAGTTGATTGCTTTTGCAGCACAGCATAAAAAGCGGGTGCTATTACCTTGGGGTAATGAACTTGAACATGAACGCGCTATGCGTTTGGCACGATTAACCCAGCATGTACAGGTGTTGCCTGAACTATCGCTTAAAGCATTAACGCGTGTGCTGGTCGATGCGCAGTTAGTTGTTGGTGTTGATACTGGTTTGACCCATCTTGCCGCTGCCCTGCATCGTCCTGTATTAGCACTTTATGGCTCAACCGAGCCAGGATTAACAGGTGTTGTCGGACCACAAGCCGTGGTGTTGCAGGCTAAGTTTCCTTGTGCGGCCTGTTTGCGTGAGCAGTATATTGAATTAAGCGATGAGCAACCTTTACCACCTTGTTATGTGAAAGATTTGTCGACTTTGCGTGTGACGCAAGTGATCGAAGGAATGTTGGCTCATGCTTGATTTTACTTTGCTTGTCACCCAGTATGGTTTTTCGGGCGATTGGGAT
>CAMCGI010000058.1 GCA_945874205.1 Francisella tularensis subsp. holarctica | reverse complement strand
TTATTACGTGCAGAGGCTGGGTTAGCATGAAATTAAGTGCCGAATTTTTCCCCCCTCGCACCCCCGAAGGACTCGACAAATTATTAGAAGTTGCGGAGGGCTTTCGCCCTTTTGACCTTGACTATATTTCGGTTACTTACGGTGCAGGTGGTAGCACTCAGGAGCGTACCCTAGCAACGATCAAAGCCTTGCGTGAGCGTGAGTGGGATGTTGCACCACATTTAACTTGTGTCGATTCTGAACGCACTAAAATTGCTGATTTGCTCAAGACCTATATGGACTTGGGCGTACATCGCATTGTTGCTTTGCGTGGCGATATTCCCTCGGGTATGCGTGATCTGGGTGACTTTAATTATGCTGTCGACTTGGTAAAATTTATTCGTGAGGTCACAGGTGACCATTTCCATATCGAAGTGGCAGCTTACCCAGAGGTGCATCCGCAAGCCAAAAACTGGCAAACAGATATGACGCATTTTGGTGAAAAAATGGCGGCTGGTGCTGATGCGGCTATCACACAATATTTTTTCAACCCTGATGCTTACTGTCGTTTTGTTAATTCAGCACGCGCACAAGGTATCGAAAGTAATATTATTCCAGGTATTATGCCAATTAATAATTATGAGCAGTTGGCACGTTTTTCAGATTCCTGTGGTGCTGAAATCCCGCGTTGGTTGCGCAAACGTCTCGAAGCTTTGGGTGAAGATAAAGTAGCAATCGGTGAGCTAGGATTAGAAGTCATTGGTGACTTATGTGAGCGAGTGCTCAACGGTGGCGCACCTGGATTACATTTCTATGCCATGAATGCCCTTGAACCTACTCGTAGTTTGCTTGAACGAGCACGCAGCAGCTTAACGCGATAACCAAAACTATGCGTAGTATTCGACTTTATTTGGCTGGCGATTATCCTAATATCGGACAATCGCTCGCCCTTCCCGATGAGGCACGTCACTATATTGCAACGGTGCTGCGTGCACGTGATGGCTTTAACGTCACGCTGTTTAATGGGTTGGGTGTAACTGCACAGGCAACTTTGCAGTTGGGCAAAAAAGAAGCGAGTGTCCGTATCGATGTACTCACAACAGATACCAGCATGGAGTCACCACTACAGCTAACATTGGTACAAGGTATTTCTCGTGGTGAGCGTATGGATACCAGTATTCAAAAAGCAACTGAATTGGGCGTAACGGCAATTCAACCGCTATTTACTCAATACTGCGAAGTTAAACTCGAAGATGGTGATAAAACAGCAAAACGCATGGCGCACTGGCAACAAGTCATTGTCAGTGCTTGCGAGCAGTCTGGAAGAACGATTGTACCCAAACTTTATCACCCTTTATCATTTATTGACTGGCTTAACACGCATCCCCAAGGGTTGGTACTTGACCCTTACGAAGGTCAGCGCTTACGTGAGTTAAGCTCAATTCAATTTGAGAAAGCTCAGTGCTTACTCGTTGGCCCTGAAGGTGGTTTATCCGATAGAGAAGTAGAGCAAGCACTCGCAACTGGCATGCGTGGTGTTAAACTAGGCGCACGTATTTTACGCACCGAAACAGCAGGTCCTGCTGCTATCGCTGCCTTACAAAGCTTATTTGGCGACGCTTAACTCGCTAATAATCGTCGAAGTGCCATATCAAGTTGTTGTTGTGGCAACGCCATATTCAGTCGCATAAAACCTTTACCTGCTTCACCAAAATGTGTTCCACTACTCATCCCTAGCCCACACGTTTGTACACACCAGTTAGCCAACCCCGCTTGCGTATTAAAATGCTGTCCAAAATCTAACCAAACCAAATAGGTTGCATCGGGCATCATAACGCGAATAGTGCTATCGGTTAGTGTTGATTTTACCAATGCAAGATTAGTACGCAAATATTCAAGCAGCCCACTTAACCACTGTTTACCTTCATTCGAATAAGCTGCCTGTAAGGCGTGTAAACCCAATAAACTGGCTTCACTAGCACGAGTTTTGGCATGTTGCTGTTGAAAGATCATATGTAATCGAGCATCAGATATAATGGCATATGCAGTATGCATCGCAGCTAAGTTAAACGTTTTACTGGGTGCGTTTAGGGTGATCGTATGCGCTGCACTATCAGCCGATAAGCTGGCAAAGGGAATATGTATTAGCGCTTGATTCAGGATAATATCACTCCACACCTCATCGGAAACAACAGTGATGTTATAACGCACACATAAAGCAGCAAGTTGCGTTAATTCTTCTCTTGTCCATACACGCCCTGAGGGGTTATGTGGATTCGATAACAATAACAACTTGACCTTAGATTCTCGCATCGCTATTTCAATTGCTTCAAAATCGAGCTGATAGCGTGTACCGTCATTTACCAGCGGCACAGCAATTAATTGCCTGTTATTGTCGGTTACAGCCTTCATAAAAGGCGAATAGACAGGCGTAAACACCATTACCGCATCATCAGGATCTGTGAAGGCTTGCACTGATAAATACAAACCACTTACCACGCCCCCTAACCAAATAACATGACTAGCCAATGTTAACCAACCATGTTGACAATATTGCCAATCGCACACACATTGTGCAACCGATATAGGCACTTGCGTATATCCCATAATCGGATGTGATAAGCGTGAACGAATAGCATCGAGGATAAAATCAGGGGTTGCAAAATCCATATCAGCAACCCAAAGGGGTTGTACATCAGGGCGACCAAAAAGGGATTGACGCGCATCGTATTTTTCTGCCCAAGTCCCTTCACGGTTAATGGGAGTGTCAAAATGAATAGTCATGACTGCTTACGCCATATCGTTACTTGATTAAGTACCAACTGATAATGACGCGCATCATCGCGCAATAACTGTGGCAAATCAACTGGTGAGCCTTCAACAATAAAGTGAGAAGATAACAACCCAGTAATCGCTTCAAGACTGGTCACATTTTCACCATTGCGCTTAAAGCCACCCAAACGATCTTGGGTTTCGCTATGTTCATCACTAGCATAACTACTGCTAATCACTAGCAAACCACCTGCATTCAGACGTTGATGAATGGTACTTAAGAATTGAGCGGGTTTCGCCAGTTTGTCTAGTGTCTGATTGAGTACAATGACATCATAATCCGTAAAAATCGATTTAAGGTTGTTTGGGTCTTGCTGCAAGAATTGCACATTAATCGAAGAAGTTAACCCTATATCGTTCAAACTACATTCAATAAAATCGGGAATATTGCCCTCAATCGACAAACGATAACGAATACGCCCTTCTGTCTGCATCTGGTTTGCGACTTGAATAAAGCGTGCCGAACGATCTAATCCAATGACCTGCTCAAAATGCGATGCGAGTGTTAAGCAAGTCCGCCCAACAGAACACCCTATTTCCAGCAAACGCCCACCCTGTGCTTGTGCAGTATTAATCAGCTCAGCTAAGGCTTGCGCGTAATTGGGTATAGCAAGTGCCGTTTTTCCATAATGCGCATCACAGGCTTGTACTACATCGGGCTGAGTTTCATAAGGATTGTAATGCGTTAGCACGGGGACATCGCTCATAATATAACGAAATCCCGCGTGCTGAAAAAAGTGGCGACGAAAAGCATAACGAGAATGTAAGTTGGCTTCGTTGCCTGTGCTTATCCACGAACCACCTTTAAAAATATTATGCTTATTATCAAAAGTTGGCGTAGTGAAATCGTCATATAGCGGATGCACCTTAAAACCATCGAAAGGATAAATCGGTGTTTCTGTCCATTGCCACACATTGCCAACGATATCGTACAGTTTACCAAACAAGTTAGCATCGACAGGCGTTGAAGAGGCATATTGTTCTAAGTTCAGGTTAGCCCCCATACCGATTGCACTATCCGCATTGGGAAACTGGCACTGATTGCGTAAGTGCAGGTATTCATCTTCGCTGGGCAGGCGAATTGGCTCACCTGTTTGTTTGGCTTTCCAGTTGCAAAAGGCTTTCGCTTCGAGATAATTCACCTCGACAGGCCATGACCAAGGCATGGCAATTTCATGCGTTAACGTGCGCAAAACAAAATGATCATCACGTTTGCACCAAAAAGTAGGATACTGAGCTTGACTAAATCCTAACCAACCCTGCCCTTCCTCTGTCCAATACTCTAATGTTGTATAACCACCTGCTTGCACAAATGCTAAAAATTCAGCGTTAGATACCAACATAGCGGCAGCCTTAAACCCTGCAATATCAGCATGATGTTGTCCGTATTCATTATCCCAACCATAAACAGCCACTGAGTCTTGATGATGGTTAATATTGACATGACCTGCTGGCACATCAATCCAAGCATTAGTGGGTACATCAGTTTGCTGATTGGGACAAATCGGAAAAGCATCGTGTGGCTGTACACAGTCAAAGGGTAATTGCCGGATTAACACAGATGATGTTTCTAAATGAATACGCTCATGCTCAATACCCATTAAAATCGACCAGACTGGACTTTGCCAATTAATCGGAAATTGAATCTCAACACGATTTATCAACGCCAAAATCGCTTGCTTTACCTGTGTTCGATAAGCACGCACTTCATCAACACTTGGCCAATCATAATTAGCACCATTCAAGTCATCCCACGACATTTCATCGACACCAATAGCAAACATCGACTCGAACACTGGATTGATGTGTTGAAATTGTTTTGCTAATACCAATTTATTGACGAAAAAAGTCGCAGTATGACCAAAATAAAAGATGAGCGGATGACGCAATGAACAAGGACGCAGATAATAACTGCTATCCTCTTTAATAACTTCGAATAAACGCTCGTACAAAGTCCAAGTTTGCTCAAAATAGTCTTTAAGCTGCTGACGAAAAATAAAAATATCTTTATTTTCAAGTAAAAAACATGGATAAGAGACAATTTGTGCTAATGAACTCATCTCAGAAAACCTTATACGACGTTAATAATTATCGTTATTATACTCAACAATCAATGAGCAAAATGGATACTGTGACCCATTAATCGGATTGTATGCAACTTAGTGAACATTTTGATAGCACTTGGTAATCAAAATTAAATGCTATTTAGGCTACAATAACCGCTATAACTTATTTATAGGATTTTGCCATGATTGACCCCAGTATTTTTCGTGCTTACGATATTCGTGGCATTGTCGACAAAGCTTTAAGCGAAGAAGCTGCCTACGGTGTTGGTCGTGCATTGGCGAGCGAAATTTTAGCAGCTGGCGGCAAAGCCATTGCTGTAGGTCGAGATGGTCGCTTATCTGGCTCTCGCATGATGACGGCTCTAACCCGTGGCGTGACGCAAGGGGGTGTCAATGTCGTTGATGTAGGTATGGTTACGACACCAATCGTATATTTTGCAGCGGCAACGCTAGAAGGTGTCACTTCTTGTGCAGCGATTACAGGCAGTCATAATCCACCTGACTATAATGGCATTAAAATGGTCGTTGATGGGCATACCCTATCGGGTGACGCTATTCAAAATTTACGCAAACGTATCGAAGCACAAGATTACAGTGTAGGTACTGGCACAGTAACAAGTGAAGACATTTTTCCTGCCTACAAAGCGCGTATTGCTAACGATATTCAACTCAAACGTCCACTTAAAGTGGTCGTTGATGCAGGCAATGGCGTTGCAGGTGCCTATGCGCCTGAAATATTGCGTGCAATTGGTGCGCAAGTCATCGAAATTTATTGTGATGTCGATGGCACGTTTCCCAATCATCACCCCGACCCTTCTAAAGCAAAAAATCTTGTTGATATGATCGCCAAAGTCAAAGAACTTGGTGCTGATGTCGGCTTAGCTTTTGATGGTGATGGTGACCGTGTGGGCGTAGTGGATGAGACAGGAAAACTTATTTTTGCCGATCGTCAAATGATGGTTTATGCAGCTGACGTGTTGAGTCGAAATGAGGGTGCACAGATTATTTATGATGTGAAGTGCTCAAGCACATTGGCACGCTATATCGAAGCCTTGGGGGGTGAACCCTTGATGTGGCGCACAGGTCATTCATTTATTAAAGCTAAGTTAAAAGAAACAGGTGCGCCTTTGGGTGGCGAGATGTCAGGTCATATTTTTTTCAAAGATCGCTGGTATGGCTTTGATGACGGTATTTATGCGGCTTGTCGTATGCTCGAAATTTTGGCCGCTGATGAACGCAAAGCATCACTCATTTTTGATGCGTTACCCGATAGTTACTCAACACCCGAAATTGATTGGCATTTTGAAGAGGGTGAGCATTTTGTATTTATGGATAAACTAAAGGCAGTCGCTCAATTTCCAGAAGGGATACTATTTGATCTTGATGGTATTCGTGTTGATTTTGCTGACGGCTGGGGGTTAATTCGTCCTTCGAATACCACACCGATTTTAGTGATTCGTTTTGATGCAAATACTCCTGAAGGGTTAGAGCGTATTAAAACTATTTTCCGCACGCAAGTACAAAAAATTGCAGGCGATATAACCATTCCATTTTAATAGGAATAAGATAATGAAGAGGACGCAAATGGACGCACAACGCGCAACTGAGATTGCTCAGGTTTTAACACAGGCTTTACCTTATATTCGTCGCTTTGTCGGCAAAACAATTGTTGTTAAATATGGTGGCAATGCCATGGTTGATGATGAACTAGAGCAAAGTTTTGCGCGTGATATTGTTTTGATGAAACAAATCGGTATGAACCCTGTTGTGGTACATGGCGGTGGTCCACAAATTGGTAAGCTATTGGCACAAATTGGCAAAGAGTCGCACTTTATTGACGGCATGCGTGTTACCGATAGTGAAACTATGGATGTGGTTGAAATGGTACTGGGCGGTCAAGTCAATAAAGCAATTGTTGGTATGATTCAAAAAGCGGGTGGTCGTTGTGTTGGTTTGACAGGTAAAGATGCTGGTTTAATTAAAGCTCGCAAAATGAATCTCGTTAAAGCGAGTGATATTGAAGAAACACCTGAAATTATCGATTTAGGTCATGTCGGTGAGGTAGAACACGTTGATACGCATATTTTGGATTTATTGATTAAAAGTGATATTATTCCTGTGATTGCACCCGTAGGCTACGATGATAAAGGACACAGCTATAACATTAATGCTGACTTTGTTGCGGGTGCTGTTGCCAGTGCGCTTAAAGCAGAAAAGCTAATGTTGCTGACTAATATTGCGGGGCTACAAGATAAACAAGGTAATTTATTAACTGGCTTAACCCATGCTATGGTTGAAGGATTAATTGCTGACGGTACAATTTATGGTGGTATGTTGCCTAAAATTCGTTGTGCATTGGATACCGTAACATCAGGTGTAAAATCGGCACATATCGTTGATGGACGCGTGCAACATGCAGTATTACTAGAGGTATTTACCGATGAAGGTGTGGGTACTTTAATTACTGCCTAACAGAAATAAAAGCCAGAGTCATCTGGCTTTTATACACTTATTATTTTAACTGAGAGTAAGATTGCTCAGGTGTGGGATTTAAGCCAAGAGGTAAAAAATGCGTATTTTAGAATATATCGGCTTAGATACCGTTCGCGTTAAGAAAAGCTATCCTAAAATCATTGAAGCAATTGCTGGACAAAATTTCAAAGCGGCTCAGGTTAAAAAACTTGCTAATGTGCAACACGGCAAGTTTTATCGTGCAAAACTAGATGATAGCAACCGTTTATTGTTTTCTTTGGTGCAACATCAAGGAGAAGTTTGTGCGTTGATATTAGAAGTCATTGAAAATCATGCATATGACAAATCACGCTTTTTAAAAGGGGCTTTAATCGATGAAAGTAAAATCCCCGATTGCCTGTTTGAACAAGAACAATCCGAAGCACAAGCACTACGTTATTTACACCCCAAGAACAATTATGTCCACTTATTAGATAAACCCATCTCTTTTGACGATGCCCAAAGCTTAATTTATCATACACAACCACCGATTATTTTGGTCGGTAGTGCGGGTAGCGGTAAGACTGCCCTAACGCTCGAAAAAATGAAACAAGCGCAAGGTGAAGTCTTATATGTGACTCACTCTTCTTATCTGGCACAAAGCGCACGAGATTTGTATTATGCCAATGGATTTGAGGCAGATCATCAAGAAGCCAGCTTTTTATCCTATCGGGAGTTTTTAGAGTCGATTGCTATGATGTCAGGCAAAGAAGCTTCTTGGCAGTCGTTTGCGGGATGGTTTACAAGAATGCGCCAGAGCTTCAAGGGCTTTGATGCACATCAAGTGTTGGAAGAAATTCGTGGTGTAATTACTGCTTCAGCAGAGGGTGCATTATCTCGTGAAGCCTATCTGGCGTTAGGGGTGAAGCAGTCTATTTTTACCGATGAACAACGCCCTGTTTTGTATGATCTGTTTGAGAAGTATCAAGCGTGGTTAGTTGAAACCAAACAATATGATCTTAATTTAATTGCTCAAGCATGGATGACAAAAGCTCAATCACAGTATGATTTTGTGGTGGTCGATGAGGTACAAGACCTAACACCTATTCAATTAGCTTTGGTATTAAAAACGCTAAAACATCATAAGCATTTTTTGCTTTGTGGTGATTCCAACCAAATTGTACACCCTAACTTTTTCTCATGGTCACAGGTAAAAAGTCTTTTTTGGCAAGATCAGCAACAAGCAGAAAAACAGGAACTTCGAGTACTGTCTGCTAACTTTCGTAATGGACAAGAAGCGACCCGCGTTGCGAATCAACTGTTAAAAATTAAGCATCGCCGTTTTGGTTCAATTGACCGTGAAACTAACTTCCTTGTACAAGCAATTGGTGGCGAACAAGGGGCTGTTCATTTAATGAGTGACAAAGAAGCCGATAAAAAGACTTTAGATCAACAGATCAAACGCTCTACTCAGTTTGCTGTTTTGGTGATGCGAGATGAAGACAAGGTAGAGGCAAGAAAGCATTTTTCTACGCCTTTATTATTCTCTATTCATGAAGCTAAAGGCTTAGAGTATGACAATATTGTCCTGTATCGTTTTGTATCAGATCATCGTGCCGAATTTTCAGAAATTATCGATGGTGTCTCTGCTCAGGACTTGACTAACGATGATCTGGTATATCGTCGAGCTAAAGATAAACAAGATAAATCCCTAGAGGTGTATAAATTTTTCGTTAATGCCCTTTATGTTGCACTCACACGTGCTATCCGTAATCTTTACCTTATCGAATCTGATACTAACCATCCTATTTTTGAGTTGTTAGCGGTACGTTCAGCCGATCAAGTAAAGGTAGAAGTAAAAAACTCTAGCCTAGAGGATTGGCAAAAAGAGGCACGAAAACTTGAATTGCAGGGTAAACAAGAACAAGCCGATGCCATTCGTAGCAACATCTTAAAACAAACCCCAGTACCTTGGACAGTATTTGATCAGACGGCAACGCAAACGCTGTTACATAAAGTATTTGAAGAAAGAGTCGTAGGTGATAAAACCAAACAACAACTCTATGACATTGCTTGTTTTCATGCTATTACCCCCTTAGCGATGGCATTGAGTGAGCATAAATTCATCTTAGCAAATCAGTATCTTAAACATCGTGAAACGATGGCATCAAAAACGATTAAGCCGTATCAGTCTAAAAACATTAAAGATATTTTGCGTCAGTGTGAGCAATATGGCTTAGAGCATCGAACACAAATGAACCTTACGCCCTTAATGATGGCGGCATATACGGGTAATTTGCCACTTGTGGAAGCGTTAATTGATCGTGGTGCTGATAAAGAATCGGTTGATCATTTTGGTTATAACGCTTTTCACTGGGCTTTGTTAAAGGCTTTTTCTGATCAGCAATTTGCACAAACAATATTACCAAGTCTATATGATTTATTAGCCCCTGCTAGTGTCGATGTGAACACAGGTGAACGCTTAATTCGTTTAGATCAACATCATGGTGAATACTTCGTTTTCCAAGTGTTATGGGTGATGGTTAAAGCGCTGCATCTGAATCAAGAAGCATGGTATGCACTGAAAGATATGCTAAAATGGTGGGAATTTATACGCCGAAGTAAACGTGATAAAGGGGAAATGTCTGCGTCATTAATGGATAATCTGGTCGAGCATTTTCCTGATTATGTATTACGAGAGCGACGCAAACGCAGAGACTATATTACCAATGTGTTATCTCGTAATGAAATCAAGCGTGACTATGCGTATAACCGTCATTTGTTTATGCGTGTATCGACAGGATATTATGCATTTAATCCGAACTTATCTATTAAGCGTAAAGTTAAGGGAGAGGATGTGTGGTTACCAATTTATGAAGCACTTAACTTACCTTTAATGTTACAGCCAGCTATGCTTGCTAATGATTATATGGGTAATAACAGTAAACGATTAGTAACGATTTTAAACTTATAAAAATAGCCTGTAAAAACAGGCTACTAACTAATTAAACTTTACAAACAACTAGCAGGTGTAGGTCAAAACGGCATTGTGTCGTGAGTTTTTTCGATATAGTGACTTAATTTGGTTGCCTACATTGCTAATAGAGACAACATCCCCATCGTCTAAATATCTATAATC
>CAMCGI010000057.1 GCA_945874205.1 Francisella tularensis subsp. holarctica | reverse complement strand
AAGCGGAGTCTATTAAAGCTGAAGTTTTATTTTTACCCAATGAGCAAATTGCATTACGTTTAAATGGGGTATTTCGTGCTGATTTAGCACAAGTGCAAGCATTTTTATTAGACTCTCCTTTAGCAAAATTAACAGGTACAGTCGCGCCCTTAAAAATGGCAGTATTATCGGGAGCAGCATCAGGGCAACTCTCACTATGGTTGCCATTAGATGGTTTTACGGGGGTTGATAGTTTGCCACTTGTAAGAGGCATGGTGAAAATGCAAGATGCTGTTTTAAATTATGACGTATTGCAGGTTAATCATATTACAGGACAGATTGCTTTTTCTGAGTCGGGTATCGAAGCACCTAAGTTAGTAGGGCAATGGCAAGAGGGAGAGATTCAAGCGAGTGTGAGTAGTTTGGATAAGGGGCGTACTGGTATTAAACTACTTGCTAGCACAGCAGTGAATTATCCAATGATTAGCGAAGGAATATTAAATTGGCGAGCAGATGTTGTGATTGCAAAAGAGGGCAGTATTAACTTTATAGCCAATGGAAATCAAAAACAGCTGGCCATTTTATTGCCTGAACCTTTTCATAAGCCACTAACCAAAGAAAATAATTGGCAATTACAAGTAAACTTAACAGAGGGCATTGCTCGGGTTAACTTTAAAGATGTGCGTTGGTCTGCCGATTTTAGTGTCGATATACATACACCACAATGGCAATTACAAGGGGGGTCTTTAGTACCTACTAACGCAACGAATAAGCTACGCAATTCGGCTATTGATATCCAGCTTCCTTCTTTAGCATTAACGTCATGGCTAAATTGGTTAGAACAACGCTCTAATACTTCTGCAAAAACGAGTATCTTGCCTAAGGAAGGTAGTTTTTATATTACTAGCTTGACGCTAGGAGAACAAAAATTTGATGATGTTAAAGGGGGCTGGTACACAAATAATGCGGTAGGAAATATTGCCTTTTCTGCACCGCATCTTGTTGGAAAGTTAGACTGGACAGACAAAGAAGCGCAATTACATTTGGATAAATTACATTGGCAACGAAAAATAAAAACAGCCGCAGAAAAGTTAACAGATACCTTACCCTATTGTGCCAAACCTACGTCTAACCCATGGCAACCATTACAGATTGATATTGATAAAGTCAATTTGGAAACCTATCGTCAAGGCATTAAAACAGATACTATCCTAACTGATATAACTGCAAAATTGATGCAAGAAGGACAAATAAGGCAAATAAAAGATATTCACTTTCAATCTGGTAGTGTTAAAGCAGATAGTGGATGGACATGGAATATTGCAGAAAATAAATCAACGCTATTTTTTAATGCGCGTGCTGATAAAGCTGCTGACATAATGGCAATTTGGGGGTTGGAAAATAGTGTTGCAGGGGGTAGCACTGATATCAGTTCAACTTTGATGTGGGATGGTGGCTTAGATTGTCTGGATATGCGTTTGGTTGAGGGGAATGTTGTATTTCGTGCCGATGATGGTGCATTATCAGATACTAGCCCAGGTCTAGCGCGTTTATTCGGTTTATTAAGTTTTGATGCCTTTACACGTCGTCTTAAGATTGGCTTAGGAGATGTCGTTAATAAAGGCTTAGCATATGATAAGGTCGAAGCGAGTGCAGAATTATCAAAAGGTATTTTACATGTTAATAAACTGCAATTAGATGGTCCTTCGGTGCGCATGGTGCTTGGTGGTAATACCGATTTAATCGCTGAAGAGCATGAGCTTGATGCTCAAGTAACGCCGCTTATTGGTGATAGTATTCCGACTATGGCATTACTGTCAGGTGTATCACCAATAACAGCCATTGGTGTTTATTTATTGCAAAAAATTGTGCCACCACTGAGTGGTAATTTGTTTACGTTTGATTATCACATCACAGGGAGCTGGCAAGAGCCAGTGTTAGTAGAGGTAGTTGCTCAGTAAAGTTTAAAAGATTACTTCTTTACAAAGTAATCTTTTAGATTCTCTAATGCGACATAAACAACAGGTGTGGTGTAAAGTGTTAGTATTTGGCTGACAATTAATCCACCAATAATGGTAATCCCAAGGGGGGTTCTTAGTTCAGCGCCGTCTCCCATGCCCATTGCAAGCGGGACAGCGCCGAGTAGTGCTGCTAGAGTGGTCATCATAATAGGTCGAAAGCGAATTTGACAGGCAATAAAAATTGCTTGTGTGGGTGTTAATCCCAAACGTCGTTGACGTTCTAATGCAAAATCAATCATTAAAATAGCATTCTTTTTGACTAAACCAATCAGCAAAAAGATACCAATAAGCGCAATAATACTAAGCTCCGTATCGAGTAATTTTAATGCTAATAATGCACCGACTCCTGCTGAAGGTAATGTGGATAAAATAGTAATAGGATGCAATAAGCTTTCGTATAAAATGCCTAAAATAAGATAAAGCGCAATAATGGCAGCTAAAATAAGTAAAGGCTGAGAAGAGAGTGAGCTACTGAAAACTTTTGCAGTGCCTTGAAATTTTCCTTGCACACTGTTGGGTAAGGCGAGTGCCTCCACAGCCGCTTCTATTGCTTTGATACCTTGTTCGAGCGACACACCTTTTGCCAAATTAAAACTAAAAGTTGCTGCTATAAATCCTGCTTGATGGCTGATAGAAAGTGGTGTGCTTTGTTGTTCAATTGTTGCAATGCGACGCAGCGCAATAGGTTCACCTTGTGCATTAATGATATGCAATTTATCGAGACTCTGCGGTGTCAGTAAACTATCGTTATCTGTTTCTAATACTACACGGTATTGATTGAGTGGATTATAAATAGTCGAAATTAAGCGTTGTGCAAATGCATTATTGAGTGTATTGTCAACATCTCTCAGGGTTAGTCCCAGTTGTGATATCGCATCTCGATTGAGCTTAATATAATTTTGTACCCCTTTGTTCTGTTGATCAGAATTAACATCGCTAAGTTGAGTAAGTGCAGATAAAGCCGCCTTTACTTTTGGTTCACTCTCGCGCATTAGCTCTACACTATCGGCTTGTAAGGTGTATTGATAATTAGCGGTGGACATATGAGTGCCAATACGAATATCTTGTACTGGGATTAAAAATAAACTGGCACCTGGAATACTGCCTTTAGGACGTAATCGATTGACAATATCACTAGCAGATATAGTCCGTTCAGGACGGGGCTTAAGGCTAATAAACATAACAGCAGAATTGGATGAACCAAACCCCATATAAGCCGTTACTGTTTCAACATCAGGGTCTTTTTGTACATTACGAGCAAAATAAGTAAGTTTGGCTTGCATTGCTTCAAAGGATATACTTTGATCTGCTTGTACACGACCGATAATGCGCCCTGTGTCTTGCTGTGGAAAAAATCCTTTATTAACTGTTATATATAAATTTATATTAAGTGCAATAATGCTCGCTAATAACATTAAAATCAAAATAGGATGCCGTAATGACCAAGCTAATGAGCGACGATAAAAGTGTCCTAACCAAGATATGTGTTTGCGTTTTTTTTGGTTAGTTCGAGAGACTAAGAGTTTGGCTGCCAATGCGGGTGTTGTGGTTAGGGATATAACCATAGAAATGAGCACAGCAGCACTAAGTGTTAAGGCAAACTCTTGAAAAAGTCGTCCGATAATACCGCCCATATATAAAATAGGAATAAAAACAGCAACGAGTGATAGGCTGATTGCCAAAATGGTAAAGCCGACTTCACGTGTTCCTACCAGTGCTGCGTGATAGGGTGTTTTTCCCATTTCAATATGACGGTTTATATTTTCAACCACAACAATACTATCATCAACAACAAAGCCTGACGCTACAATAAGTGCCATGAGCGATATGTTATTTAAACTAAAATCAAACAAATACATCGTGGCTAAAGTTGCTAATAAGGATATGGGAATACTCAAAGTAGGAATAAATGTAGCACGAATATTGCGTAAGAATAAAAATACCACCAAAATAACAAGTCCGATAGAAATCGCAAGGGTGTGTTCAACTTCTTTAAGTGCACTACGAATGGTAGGGGTTCTATCCATCGTTATTTGTAGTGTCATTTCTGCTGGAATAAGCTTATTTAAAGCGGGTAGTGTCGTTTTAACACGATCGACAGTCGCAATAATATTTGCATTGGGTTGACGATACAATATCAGTAATACTGCGGGTTTCCCATTGCTTGCGCCAAAGGTATGACTATCTTGTACTGACTGCTCAACTTGCGCAACATCACTAAGACGCAGTGTGGCATTATCTTGATAGCGAATAATTAACTGTTGATAATCACTGGGTGTTTTAAGTTGGTCATTAGTGGCTAATTGCCAGCGTTGATTACTATTTTCGATGATGCCTAATGGTGAAAAACTGTTAGCGTTATTAATGGCAGTACGAATATCTTCGAGTGCTAGTTGATGACTGTTCAATAAGTTGCTATTAACATTAATGCGAATGGCTGGTAAGGCTCCACCACCAATAACCACTTGTCCTATACCGTCAACTTGTGCTAATTTTTGAGCTAATAGTGTCGAGGCGGTATCGTACATTTGTGCGCGAGATAGGGTGTCGGAAGTGATGGCCAATACCATAATAGGCGAATCAGCAGGATTAACTTTTTTATAGGTAGGATTGCTGGTCATGCCCGAGGGAAGAAGTGTTCTTGCAGCTTGTATGGCAGATTGTACATCGCGTGCAGCACCATTAATATCACGCTTTAAATCGAACTGTAAGCTAATACTGGTTGTGCCCTGAATACTCGTCGAGGTGATTTCATTTACCCCTGCAATTTGTCCTAATACTTTCTCTAATGGTGTCGCAACTGTAGCAGCCATGACCTCAGGGCTTGCACCAGCTAAATTGGCTTGTACCGAAATGGCAGGAAAATCTACCTGTGGTAAGGGGGCGACAGGTAATAATTGAAGTGCAATCAGTCCGATTAGTGCTAATGCTAGGGTGAGTAGCACTGTACCAATCGGGCGGTTGATAAATAAAGCTGAGAAATTCAAATAATTGAAATCATACGATAGGCAATGGTATCTTGATAAATTAGAGGGTAATGATAATGACAGGTTACTAAGCCATCAACAGGAGCAGTAATGCGTTCTTTAACCCGTCCATCAATTGCATCAAAAACTTTACCTAATAAATCCCCTTTTTTGACAAAATTACCTACATGCTGACGTGGTTCAAACACACCAGCGTTTGTCGCAGGAATAAGTGTAATTGCATTTTGGGTAATTAAGTTAGTTTGATAGCCTTCAAAAATACGTGTGCGAATTGCCCCTACTTTAGCTAAAAAACGAATGAGGGAGTTAAGGATTTGATGGGTTGTATCGCTATCGATTTGTTGTTTATTGCCAAACATGAGTCCATAGGTTTTTGTTTGCCATACAGCCCAGTTGTATTGCAAACTTCCCGCATCGGCTGGATGAAAATCTCGATGATGAGCAAACTGAAGTCCAAAATAATTAGCTGCTGCTGTATTTTCATAGCCTGTTTTAATTAAGCGAACATAGGGCATACAATCGTATTGATCTCGTCTGTCTTCAAGCTCAATACCCCATTCAAAGCCTTTGAGGTGTTCGAATAACTGATGTGCTATACGTTGGGTGGTTTCACCTTGGTCAAAACCAGGAAACATGGCGTTAATATCAGTTTTATCAAGCGGCCAGTGTCGTTCTCCCATATTAAAACCAAAAGTATTAACGGCAGGTACAATTAAAATATCGCCCGTAATAAAATAGGGGTCTTCTGCTTGACGCTCTTTTAAGAAATTAACGAGCTGAGCGGCTGCGTGCATTTGCGCTAACTCATGTCCGTTTAATCCTGCCACAATAGCAACAGAAGTGTCAGCATCGTCACTTTGACGTGGCTTAAAGCGAAAGCCTTCGACACGAAAATCATCGCGACTAGGAGAGGTTAGGTGAACAAGGGTATGACGGGTCATGCACACACTCCAGTTTGGTCATCAAAAATACGCGCGATCAGTGACCCCTCATAAACAATGGGATATTCGCGCAAGGTAAAGAGTACACCGCACCCTGGGGTGAGGCAAGGAATTGGTTCATTGACACCATATGGGTCATGGATATAACCGATAATTTGTTGTGCAGATACAGTCTGACAATGGTCAATACTAGGAACAAATAAACCTGCCCCAGGCGCGTTAAGGTAGTGTACGATGCCCTGATTAGAGTAGCAAGGCTCACGCACAACCAATGGATCAATTGCTAAAATCCCTTCGTTCGCCATTAAATTAAGAATGCCTGTTAATAGCTGTTGTCCATAACTGGGGGTTAGGCGCATTCCCACACCGTATTCAACCACTAATGTGCTTGTGCCAAGACTGTTGAGGCTATGTGCTAATGTCGCTTCGAGTACAGTAATGGCATCATGTACCCAAATAAAATCCATATTAAGCTGTTTAGCGAGAGGAACGAGCTTATCTGCGTAAGTATCAGCAATACGTACTTGCGGCAGTTCGCGTAAAAAGATATTGCTAGCATGAATATCAATAGCAATATCACTACCTTTAATGGCATTCACAATACCATTTGCCATTTGTGTGGGAAATGTATCCCGATTTTTGCCAGGAAAAATACGATTCAAGTCAACCTGATAAAAGGGTACGGTACGTGTAATTGAGTCAATACCTAATGAGTTAAGTGATGGGTAAAGATCAATTGTGCCGCGAATTTTATCTGTATTTTTTTTAAGCCATTCTGCCAACATGGTAATGACATAAATGCCTTCTACTTCGTCACCATGTGTTCCAGAGACAATGCTAATGCGCTTGCCACCAGAGTGCTGATTTTCATTGGGTTCAAAACGATGACGTTTAAGTTTATAGCTTTCGCCAACAGGCAGTTCGATGGTAAATAGTGTTTCTAGCATCTTTTATTCTTTATTCAAGTAAGTTACATTATGACTATATTGGTGTTAATTGAGCTTGAATGCTCATGCTTTGTTGTGCGTTGCCCACAAAAGAACCAGTGTTAAGTGGACAATCACTAAAATCACGCCCGACTGCAAAGGCAATATAGGGTGCATTAGTGGGTACAAGGCAGTCGTGTGTTGGATCTAATCCAATCCAGCTATCATTAATCCAAGCCTCGACCCAAGCATGGCTTTGTCCCTCACCTTGTGTCACCCCAGCCACATAGCGAGCAGGAATAGCATAATGACGCAATAAAGCAATTAACACATGAGCATAGTCCTGACACACGCCAAAAGGCTGCACGAGCAGCTCATTAACTGTATGTCCGACGTGTGTTGCTCCTGTCGTATATAGCATACGGTTGAAAACCCGCTGCGATAATACTTGTGCTAGTTCATATGAATCTGAATGGTGTGTTATACCCTCAGTCCACTTAGGGAGCAAGGTTAGGTTAAGTTGTGTTAGGCGACTTTGTGGTAAAAATACACTGGCTGGTAATCCAGTAGGGTTTTCTCTGTTTTTAGTGCGTGCTACACGTGCTTTTAGCATAACCTGTAATGCTGTGTGTGGTGCGCTGTAAACGCCAGCAATAAGTCGGTTAGCAAAACCATCAAAGCGGTCATTTTCATCGTATTTGCCAGATACCATCAGTTGTTGTTGATGTACGACAATACCACTATCTGGACGTGGTAGTAAGCGTAAGACAAATTGATGCTCACGTACAGTTTGGCTAAACGTGAGTGACATTTGGTAAGAAAGTTCAAACATCGGGTGCAATAATATAACCGACAGCATTCTGTAATATAAGCATATTATTTCCTAATGTGTTGTTGAGGGGCTCAAAGTTTTGCCAGCGTTCGGATAGTTGAACACCAATTAAGTTAAGCTGGTGTGCATCTTCAATTAACGTATCTACCTCACCATATAAGCGCATTTTAAGATCAATCATTTCTACGTGTTGACCAAATAAAATAAACTGAGCTGCTCTATTTTTAACCAATCGTGTACTTAACCGACCCCAAAAATATTCAATTTCAGTTAATAACTGACTTAGTTGATACGCATCGAGTTGTGCGTTGTTTTGTTGCTGTTCTAGTGCATGATAAACACTGTTGACGCTACCAAACAAGCTATCTGACAATAAATCGCGAATAATAATTGCATTTTCTCGTGCTTGGGTACTTAATGAGAATAAGCTTGTTGCTTGTTGTGCATAGCAAGCTTCGTGTAAAAACTCGCTAGCGCAAGCATAGTTCAACTCAGTACCTAGTTTTTGAAAAAGATGCTTACCTGCCAACTGGTCACGGTCAATAATTGCATCAAACTGTAAGAGTGTTTCTTTGCCCATTGTTTCTAGGCGTTGTTGATAGCGTCCTAACCAAATTAGGCTCGTTGCCATGCGTGGACTTAAATACATCGTTACGCTCCCATAATCCAAGTGTCTTTAAAACCACCACCTTGTGATGAGTTTACAAGATAGTTGCCCTCTTCTCGTGCAAAGCGTGTGAGTCCACCAGCCCAAACATTAATGTCTTTTTTACCTTGTACAATATACATTCGTAAGTCAGACTTGCGAGGTACAATCTGACCCGATACTTGTGTAGGAATGTCATAAAACTCGATTAACTCTTGAGCAATAAATCGTCTTGGGTCAGCTTTAATATGCGCTGCTAAATCGCTTAATTGTTGTTGAGTGAGTTTGCTGCCAAAAAGCACACCATAACCGCCTGCTTCAGCAACATCTTTAATCACTAATTTATGTAGGTTTTCTAATACAAATTGACGATCATTGTCAAACCACGGCAGATAAGTTGGTGCGTTAGCTAAAATAGGCTCTTCGTTTAGATAGTAACGAATCATTTTGGGTACGAAATAATAAATTCCTTTGTCATCACCAATACCATTGCCCACTGCATTAAGCAGTGCGACATTACCAGCACGATAAACGCTCATTAAATTAGGCACACCAATTAAACTATCACTACGAAAACTTAACGGGTCTAAAAAATCATCATCCAAACGACGATAGACCACACCAACACGAATACGCTTGCCATTAAAACTTTTTAGATATAACACATTACTATCAACGACTAAATCACTATTAGTCACTAATCTTGCACCACTGATACGTGCTAAATAGCTATGCTCATAAAATGCAGAATTAAATCGTCCTGGACTTAATACAACACTGATTCCACCAGGATTCACCGATTCATACATATTGGTTAATAACTGACCATAATTATCACTGGCAATAATCGACATTTTTTCGAATAATTGCGGAAAAAGTTGACGATAGGCACGACGAATACTTAATGGATAGCTTGCGCCCGAGGGTACGCGCAAATTATCTTCTAAAATGAGCCAGTCATTACTTGCTGAGTCTTTCACAAGATCTAGCCCACTAATATGGGTACGAATTTCTTGTGGTGGTCGACAACCATGAAAGGCAGGTAGATAAGCTTTACTGCCAAAAACAAAATCAGGTGGAATAATACCTGCTTTGATAATTTTTTGGTCGCTATAAATATCATTTAAAAAGGCATTAAGTGCCGCAACGCGCTGTGCTAGTCCTTGCGAAAGTCGCGAAAATTCATCCGCAGGAATGATGCGCGGAATTGCATCAAACGGAAAAGTTTGTTCAATAAATTGATTGTCCTTGTAAAGATTAAAAGTAACGCCTTGACGTTGCATAAAATCTTCAAAACCACCCAGTCTGTTATGGTCTTGTTGCTGGAATAAATCAAAAAATTGATTATAGGTTGCATTATTTTCGAGCATAGTCCACCGTGAATAAAGTTATAATTATCTATCTGCTGACCCCGGCGAATCTTGTTTTTTGTTTTAGTTTATCAGTCTTGTTGCTTAATGGCTAGAGGTAGCCGTTATGTCACTGATGTAGCGCCTTGTGGTACGCGTACATCAGCTAATAAATTTCTGTTAATGATGGGTCGTGTTTTTACTAGCATGTCCTGCTGCTGGTGGATGACCTTCATATGCTTTATGTAATAAGTACAATGCAAAAGAAACAAAGGCAATGCCAACACCGTAATACAACAACTCAACGACATCATGTGGACGAATATGAATCGCATGTTCAAAAAATAATACAATCAAAATCATAATAATCACTTTCGCTAAACGATCTTTTAGATCATCTAACGAATTAATAACTAACATATTGCCGCCATGTGCACCCTTGGCATCATCAATTTCTGAGATAAACAACTCATAAATACCAAAAGAAAAGATCATCATTACAATTGCTAATAAAAATCCGTCTACAGCCGCTACGACGTGCGCGATAGTATCTGCCCGTAAATTATCTTGTTCAGCATCTTCTAAAAAAGCGTAATGCATTAAGTGACTTAATGTATCATAAACATCGATTGTCGTCATATAAAACAACCCCATCGAAGCTAATAGGCTCGCAATAACAGCAGCATATACCACTAAACGACTGTTCCATAAAATAGATTCAAAGATTCTTTCAAACATTTTTTTCTTCCTCTGTTAATGTTTCTAATGTTAAATGATGATTAGTATAAATACAAATATCACCTGCAATTTTAAGACTTTTTTCGATGATTTCTGGTGCACTTAATTCTGTATTTTCCCATAAAGCAATAGCAGCTGATGTGGCATAACT
>CAMCGI010000056.1 GCA_945874205.1 Francisella tularensis subsp. holarctica | reverse complement strand
TGGTAGAAAATTAACCTTAATTGATGTTAACCTTTTCGAAGGTGAAGAAGCACTTAAAAAAGGCGATATTGACACAGCCATGAAAAAAGCAAAATTTGCTAATGAGCTCGCTGATGCGCAATTAGCACAGGAAGAGCAGGGTAAACACTCTCAAATTCTTTGGAAGTGATTACTAAAAACGGTTGCTTTAAATCAGACACAACCCCGAGTAATCGGGGTTCATATAAATAAGTCCGCATGTGTTCCTGTTGCTTCAAGTCGGAGTATGCCTAAACCGTCTTCGCTATCCTGTTTTTTGTAAATGAGTAACCAGTCTGGTTGGATATGACAGTCTCGAAATCCTGCAAAGTTACCTGTTAATGCGTGGTCACGATATTTTGGCGGTAACGGTTCATCGTTTGCTAACATGACAATCACGGTTTTAATTTCTGATTCCGATTTTCCTCTTTTCAGCATCAATTTAAGCTGTTTTCGAAAAACAGAAGCGGTTTCTAAATGACGCATGATTGTTAAATTTCTGCAAACAGGCTATCAATAGAACCATGACATTGATAATCTTTTTGTGCATCTTCTTGTAGCAGATTTTTTGCTGTTGCTTCATTTGGGGTATATTCAATCGGGAAAGGAAGTGCATGGGTTTTACGAACTTGTCGGAAGAATAACCGCACGGCTTGTGCTGGTTTAATGCCCATTTGTTCAAAAATGGCAAAGGTTTCTGCTTTTTCTTGTTCGTCAATACGGAATTGATACATGGTTGAACCGCTCATTTAGCAATACTCCATAAGATTGAATTTGTAGTGACAATGCGTGGGCGACAGGCACTCTTAATTCTCGGATGCAAGGGCGACCTGAGCATTATTCAATTAATGAATTTATTACTCATAAACAGATTCATAAATGTCTTTTAAAAACTTACCCTCAAATGTCCAATGAGGAGAAGGTTGAACAGAGTAATCAATTCCCATTACTTCACGAGTTGCTGCAGTTAAAGTCATATCTCTTCCCAGGTAATTAACCTTTTTATTATCAAGAACTTTAACTTCTGTTATTCCGTCTTTATAAAGTAGCACGGACTCATTAGGTATTCCCATTTCATGGAAGTCCATATTTGGTCGTTTTGAGCGTAATTGCTGTGCAGCTACAACAGATTCTTGATCAATTGATGTTTCTTGAAGTTCAATTTCTTGAGTTGCATCTTCAGTATGTAATAGTTTTAAAATAGCAATTGCTTGCAATGGATCTATCTTGAAAAACTCTCTTTTGGGATTAATCCGATTTGGTGAAAATGCAATGTGTAGTGCTTTTTCTACCTCTTCAGCATTTGCCACCTTGCACGCATACTCTAACTCAAAAGGCACGGGAACTCCCGTTGTGTACAACTGAACAATTCTGGAGTTGGCATTTTCTTGCGTAGTATATCCGATTTTGACTAAACCTGGCATAGCTGCATTTGTAAGAACATATACTATATTAAGCATATAACCCCCGATAAACAATAATAAAACTTGAACAGCCCCACTATCTCTAGTGGGGCTGTTGCTTTTTTACTTCATCAATTCGTCTTTCAATATCTGATTAACCTGTCCAGGGTTTGCTTTGCCTTTGGTGGCCTTCATCACCTCACCAACAAAGAAGCCGAACAGCTTGTCTCGACCACCTTTGTATTCCGCGAGTTGTTCGGGGAACTGATCGATAACACCACGCACCATGGCAGCAATCGCGCCGACATCGGTGATTTGCTTTAAGCCTTTGGCTTCGATAATGGCATCGGCAGAATCGGTGCTTGTCCACATGATTTCAAACACGTCTTTGGCGATTTTTCCAGAAATGGTATTATCTAAAATGCGTGCCACCAAGCCTGCCATACGATTGGCATCAACTGGTGATTCTGACACATCGAGGTTATCGTTGTTCAAACGCGCGTTGAGTTCACCCATCACCCAGTTAGCAGCGATTTTTGGATCTTTCGCAGCTGTACCCGCAACTACCGCTTCGTAATAGTCGGCAATGTCACGCGACCCTGTCAGAACCATTGCATCATAATCGCTGAGTTTGTACTGCTCGATAAAGCGAATACGTTTGGCATCAGGCAATTCAGGCATTTCGCCTTTTACTTTTTCAATCATCGCTGGGGTGATGATGAGTGGTAACAAGTCAGGATCTGGGAAGTAGCGGTAATCCATTGCTTCTTCTTTAGAACGCATCGAACGCGTTTCGTCTTTCGCTGCATCGTACAAGCGCGTTTCTTGCACGACTTTGCCGCCTGCTTCGATAATGTCGATTTGACGTTCGACCTCAAACATAATCGCGCGTTCTAAGAACTTGAACGAGTTAACGTTTTTAATTTCCGCACGCGTGCCTAATGGCGCACCAGGTTTGCGTACTGAAATATTGGCATCGACACGGAACGAGCCTTCTTGCATATTACCGTCACAAATACCGAGGTACTGTACCAACTCATGCAATTTCTTGGCGTAGGCAACTGCTTCCGCTGACGAGCGCATTTCAGGTTCAGAAACGATTTCCAACAATGGCGTACCTGCACGATTCAAATCGATACCTGATGCACCTTCAAAGTCTTCATGCAATGACTTTCCCGCATCTTCTTCTAAGTGGGCGCGTGTCAGGTTAATGGTTTTTTTAACACCACCATCAAGTTCGATGTGAATCTGACCGCCAATCACGACAGGCAATTCAAATTGCGAAATCTGGTAGCCTTTTGGCAAGTCGGGGTAAAAATAGTTTTTACGAGCAAAAACAGACTTTTCAGCGACAGTCGAACCTACTGCCAAACCAAAGCGAATCGCCATATCGACAACCCCCTTGTTCAGCACAGGTAAAACCCCCGGCATACCTAAATCAACCAAGCACGCTTGGGTGTTTGGCATAGCACCAAAAGCGGTTGATGCACCCGAAAAGATTTTTGTCTTGGTTGCCAATTGGGCATGAACTTCAAGACCGATAACGGTTTCCCATGTCATAGTATTGCTCCTTATGCCCAGTTAGTCGGGAATGCTTGATGATGATTGGTTACTTGTTGGAATTGGTGTGCTACGTTCAGCAAGCGCGGCTCGCTAAAATAGTTACCAATCAACTGCACTCCAATCGGCAACGCACCCGCAAACCCTGCTGGCATAGCAATCGCTGGCAAGCCAGCGAGATTGACAGGAATAGTGTAAATATCCGCTAAATACATCGCTGTTGGATCACTGGTTTTTTCGCCCAGCTTCCATGCTGGGGTTGGCGCAACAGGTCCTAAAATGACATCGCACGATTCAAAAGCCGACATAAAGTCTTCTTTAATTAAACGACGCACACGCTGTGCTTTCAGGTAATAGGCATCGTAATAACCTGCTGACAACACGTAAGCACCGACCATAATACGACGCTTCACTTCCGCACCGAAGCCTTCCGCACGCGAGCGGGTGTAAAGATCATTTAAGTCTTTTGGGTTCTCACAACGATGACCAAAACGCACGCCGTCATAACGTGATAGATTCGAGCTGGCTTCAGCTGGTGCAATCACATAGTAAGCAGGCACAGCATGAGATGTGTTCGGCAAAGAGACATCAACCAAAGTTGCACCTAATTTTTCCAACTCAGCAGCGGTCGCTAAGGTAGCGGCACGCACTTCGTCTGACAAGCCTTCGCCAAAATACTCTTTGGGCAAACCAATTTTTAAGCCTGTTAATGGTGCATTCAAACTACCCACATAATCAGGACGATCACCTTCAGCACAGGTTGAGTCGCGCTCATCAAAGCCAGCAATTGCCGACAACAAATGAGCACAGTCTTCAGCTGTTTTACCCATCGGACCGCCTTGGTCAAGGCTAGAGGCATAGGCAATCATGCCATAACGCGACACACTGCCGTAGGTTGGTTTAATACCTGTGATGCCACAGAAAGCGGCAGGTTGGCGAATTGAGCCGCCTGTATCTGTGCCAGTGGCAATCGGTGCTAAGCCAGCAGCTAATACTGCAGCCGAACCACCCGACGAACCACCTGGTACGGCGGTGGTATCCCAAGGGTTACGCGTGACCCCAAAGGCACTGTTTTCGGTGGTTGAACCCATCGCAAACTCGTCCATATTGGTTTTACCCAAAGTGACCATACCTGCGGCATTGAGTTTTTCGACGACAGTCGCATTGTAAGGTGCTTTAAAATTTGCCAACATCTTTGATGCACAAGTGGTGATAATATCTTGCGTACAGAAAATATCTTTATGCGCCAACGGCATGCCTAATAATAACCCTGTTTCGCCAGCAGCACGACGCGCATCGGCGGCTTGTGCTTGCGCCAGTGCTAATTCGGGAGTTTGGGTAATATAGCCATTAATTTGACCGTCGTACTTTGCCATACGGTCACTGAAATACTGTGTCAGTTCGACACTAGAAACGGACTTGTCGTGCAGTTTTTGCGACAACTGCACCATCGACATTTGATGAAAATTCATAATCGACTCACTCAATAACTTTAGGAACGAGGTATAACCCTGCTTCGACACGTGGCGCAATTTGCTGCACGTACTGGTGAATATCGCTTTCGCTCACCACGTCATCACGCAAACGCTGAACTTGGTCGAGTGGATGTGCCATTGGCTCAACGCCCTCGGTATTAATCGCTGCTAGTTGGTCAAACAAGCCAACAATCGCATTGAGCTTTTGCCCAACAGCAGCCACTTCATTAGCACCAATTGCCAATGCACCCAAACGAGCGACTTTATAAACATCAATTTGATCGGACACTTTCGCTTCCTTTTTCGCTAAAAATAAGTTGATTTTAGCGTGTTAGCTGCATAATTACTACTTAATGACTCCTTTCTGTTTCAGTAAATTTGCTAAACGCAGTCAACACCTACTAATTTAATATTCGGAGGATTTGGTTTTTTACCTTTGCTATCAAACCAGTCATATCAAAATATGCGCAATTTGATAAATAGCAACTGCAACCAACCAAGCAAATAATAGTGACCAGCCTAAAGAGGCTAGCATCAGTCGCCAACCGCCTTCTTGTTTAAGAACTGACAAGGTAGCTAGGCAAGGCGTGTATAGTAG
Source organism: Francisella tularensis subsp. holarctica (assembly GCA_945874205.1). Classification (GTDB taxonomy): domain Bacteria; phylum Pseudomonadota; class Gammaproteobacteria; order Thiomicrospirales; family Thiomicrospiraceae. Next base: position 5,585 of record CAMCGI010000056.1, on the reverse strand, counting down.
AACAAATGCCATTAATGCTAATGCAGAAGCAGGGGATAAGCTAGCGGCAACAGCATTAGATAAGCCAATGTCAGATACACCCAGTAATACCATGAGTCCACCTAGTACCACTTCTTTGGCGACCAAACCAAAAATGAGCGCGAGAATATAAAGTTGTGGTAATCCCATTGGGTTAAAGATAGGTGCCAAAATACTCGCAATTTGTGCAGCATAGCTATCCGCTGAACCAACAGCAACACCGACAGGCAAGTTCAATAACGCCCATATCGCAATCACACCCAAAATAATTAATGCACTCGCACGACGTAAAAATTCAACAACCTCATGCCACGCATTTTGCAGTGCCATAGTCCAATTAGGAATACGATAAGCAGGCATTTCTAACACAACAGGGTATAGTCCCATTGGTTTCATTGTTTTCTGTCCTAGCCATGCAGTGATAAGTGCAGCAAGTACCGATAGAGTGTAGAGTCCTAATACGACGAGCGCTGCTTGCCAAGGAACAAAAAGTGCAGCCGCAATAAAAACAAATACCTGTAGTCTAGCAGAGCAAAGAGCAAAGGGTAGCATCATCTGTGTGAGTAAGCGCATTCGTTTGTCGGGGATAATTCGAGCACCTAAAATAGCGGGTACATTACACCCCATTCCCATTACAGTAAGCACAAAAGAACGACCTTCAAGCCCAAAGCGTGACATGAGTCCATCAGCTAAAAATGCCATCCGCGCGAGATAGCCACTTTCAGTGAGCGTTGCTAGTAAAAAGAAAAATAAGGCAACAAGCGGTACAAAACTAAGCAAAGTGGCAATGCCAGTATAGACACCATCTATTAGCAACGCTGACACCCAAATAGGCATAGATGAGACTAGCGGCATCAGTAGTGTTTGCTGCACAAGTTCGAATGCATCCGCCAAAATACCTTGAATGCCACCGCCAAGCCAAAAGACACCCTGAAAAAGCATTACCATGATTAGTGCAAACAAAGGCAATCCCCAGAGGGGGTGTAAAAAAATTGCATCAAGACGTTCTGTTAAGCGATCCTCTAAAATAGAAGGCGGTTGCCAAACATCCATTAACCAGTCTTGCTCCTTAGGCTGTGTGGGAAGATGAATAAGAGGTAGTTGCCCTAAAGAGTCACAAACAACACGTTGAATGGCATCGAGTCCAACACACTCGCGTCCACTAACAGCCAGTACAGGTATGCCTAAGCGCTCTTGTAGTTTATTGGCATCAATTCGGATACCGAGCCGTTTAGCTTCATCTATTTGGTTAATTAATATAATTAGGGGTAAATTTCGTGCCACTAACTCTTTGAGTAACGGAAGTTGTCGTGGTAAGTGTACTGCATCGAGTACGAGTAGCCATATATCGGCATGGGTATTAGTAACAATTGCTTGCGCTATTTGTTCTTCTTGACCACCACCACTAAGTGAGTAAAATCCTGGTAAATCCAAGACCTCAACGATTTGAGCGCACCACAAAACTTTAGCATGGTTCGCATCAACGGTTAAGCCAGCCCAATTTCCAACAGGTGCAAAAACCCCTGTTAGTCGAGAAAAAAGCGATGACTTTCCCACATTAGGGGGGCCAATAAAGGCAATACGATGTGACATTAATGTAACTTACGCACCCTAATTTTATTTGCATCATGATGTCGTACCATTAAATACGAGCTACCAGAACGTAACATCATTGGTCCTTTGCGGTGACTTTGACGCACAATAGAAACCTCTTGCCCAATTCCTAATCCCAGCGCTTGCAGACGCAAGCACACGTCAGCCTCAAACGCAACTTCTTCAATTGCAGCCTTTACGCCGTTTGTCAATGTGCTTAACCACATAAGAATACCTCGCAGTTGAGAATGAGAAAAGTTATTAATTACAATCATACCACAAGCTAAAATTATTCTGCAGGGGATGTTTCTTTTTTTACTCTTGGTTTGCGTGTCGTTGGTTTTTTAACACCTGTTTCTTCTATTTTTTCTGTTTTAGCCTTAACAGGTGTTTTGGTTTTAGTGGGTAGTTTTTCTTTAGGTTCTATTTTTGCCTTCGTTGCTGCTGGTTTTTTAGCTGCGACTTTCTTTGCACCGCGCATGGGTTTGCTTGGTGTTTCGATAAGACGGCGTTGGCATTCTTCGAGTGTTAAATCGTGGGCGTTTTCTGTTTTGGCAATTTTAGCATTAATTTTTTTAACGGTATCGCTAATGTAAGGTCCCCATTGACCATTAAGTATTTGAATATCAGTACCTTCAAATTTTTTGACTACTTTATTCGCTTCTTGTTCAAGTTTAGCTTGCACCAAAGCAAGTGCTTCTTCTAGCGTGATTTCGAGTGGGTCAAACCCTTTGAGCGTAACGTTGAGCTTGCCTGCTTGAATGTATAAACCAAAAGGACCACGTTTAACCATAATCTGTGTACCTGCTTCGACAGCAAATAACCCACCATCGCTGCTATAAGCACTAAGCAGCTCGGGTGTTGTACCCAAATCGCGTGGCAGCTTAAACAGGTCTAGTGCTTCAGCAAGCTTAATCGTATCCATACGTTGTGTGTTGCGCAGGCTAGCATAAATAGGCTTTTCGCCTGTTTCTTCTTCGCTGCCCCCCAATTGTGCAAACGCACCAAATCGCCCCATACGTACGGTAATGGGTTTGCCGCTAATAGGGTCAATGCCAAGCTCTCGTGCTTGTGAGACTTCAGCGCGAGAAATAGTTTCTGCAGCTTCGACTTGGCTATGGAATGGCGTATAAAATTGCGCAATACTGGCTTGCCATTGTGCTTTGCCGTCGGCGATCGTATCGAAAGTTTCTTCCATGCGTGCGGTAAAATGAGTATCAATCACTTCAGGGAAGTTGGTAATCAAAAAGTCGGTAACAATGCCAGCAATGTCGGTAGGGAAGAGTTTGTTTTTTTCACCCCCTGCCATTTCAGTCTGAATGTCAGTTGTAATTTTGCCAGCTTCGAGTGATAGTAAACGTATTTCTCTGGGATTACCTTCACGATCTTCCTTGACCACATAACCACGTTCTTGTACTGTCGAAATAGTAGGAGCGTAGGTAGAGGGGCGACCAATCCCCATTTCTTCGAGCACTTTAACCAGTCCTGCTTCGTGATAACGCGCAGGGGCGCGGCTAAAGGTTTCTTTTGCCATGGCTGCTTGTAAAGTCAGCACTTGTCCAACAGTCATTGGTGGTAAGCGACCATCATCGGCATCATCGTCCTCGTTACGGTCATCGTAAGCGCGAATAAAACCATCAAATAGCAACACTTCACCTTTTGCAATTAGGCTATCGTTGGGTAAGGTGCTAATGGCAATATCTGCTGTAGTACGTTCGAATTTAGCATCCGCCATTTGACTGGCAAGAGTACGCTTCCAAATCAATTGATATAGGCGTTGTTCGTTACGCTCGCCATCAACCATATCGCATGATAAGTCGGTAGGACGAATCGCTTCATGCGCTTCTTGTGCACCAGCTGATTTAGTTTTGTACTTGCGTACTTGATGATAATGATTACCAAAACGCTCGTTAATGACATTACCTGCTTGACCTAATGCCAAGTCGGATAAGTTAACCGAATCGGTACGCATATAAGTGATTTTGCCCGACTCGTATAAGCGTTGTGCTACGCTCATGGTTTGTTTGACAGAAAAGCCAAGTTTTTGTGCCGCCTCTTGCTGCAACGTTGAGGTGGTAAAGGGAGCGCGAGGGCTGCGGCTAGCAGGTTTTGCTTCGACACTGGTTACTGTTAATTGTGCTTGTCCTAATGCTTGCAAAAAGACTTGGGCAGCAGCTGCATCCGCTAAGTCTTTATTGCGTTTAGCTGCAAAGGCATGCTTATCTGCAAGCAAACTAGCAGTAAGCTTAAAACTAGCAACAGGCGTAAATGCCTGAATTTCGCGCTCACGTTCAACAATAATGCGCACAGCAACCGACTGCACACGTCCAGCAGACAAGCCTGTGCGTACTTTTTTCCATAATACAGGCGATAGCTCGAACCCAACAAGACGATCAATCACACGACGTGCCTGTTGTGCATCAACTAAATTGAGGTCAAGCGTGCGAGGATGTTGAATTGCTTTTTCAATCGCACTTTGTGTGATTTCATGAAACACAATGCGCTTTGTTGTGGCTGTATCGAGTTTTAAGGCTTGCGCTAAATGCCAGCCAATTGCCTCTCCTTCACGATCTTCATCGGTTGCAAGCCAGACAACATCCGCTTCTTTAGCGAGTTTTTTTAGCTCAGAAACTACCGACTTTTTATCAGTTGATATTTCGTAATCGGGTGTGAAAGTCGCAAGATCAATCCCCATGCCTTTTTTAGGCAAGTCTCTAATATGACCAAAACTTGAACGTACCGTGAAGTCTTTGCCTAAGTATTTTTCGATGGTTTTTGCCTTAGCAGGTGACTCGACGATGACTAAATGTTTCATAATATTTGCGCTTCCTTTTAGCGAATTCGGGCAATACGATTGCCGCTATATATTTCCACGCTATCAGAGATTTCTAATTCTAGCAAGAGCGATGAACATTCTGAGATAGTTATTTTTGCAGTTAGTAGCAAATCATCCATCAATATTGGTTCATATGGAATATGGTGTAATAAGTTTTTTGCTTCATCTGATAAACTATCTGTTATGGCTGGGTTTGATGTTTTTGACTGCAAAAAATAACGTAATTGTGCCGATAACTCAATTAAAATATCATTAATATTTTCTGTTAGTTTTGCTTGTCCTTGTTTAATGAGTTGATGACAGCCCTGTGCCAATGGGTTGTGAATTGATCCTGGAATAGCAAAAACTTCTCGCCCTTGTTCTGACGCTAAGCGAGCGGTAATAAGTGACCCAGAATTTTGTGCTGCTTCAACAACTAAAGTGCCTAATGATAGACCAGAAATAATGCGGTTGCGCTGTGGAAAGTGCCATGCCTCAGCACGAGAACCCAATGGAAATTCGCTGACAATCGCTCCACGTGTGAGCATTTGTTCAGCCAAAGATTTATTGCGCGAAGGATAAATTAAATCAACGCCCGTACCCAGTATGCCAATGGTTTGACCATTATCCGTTGCTAAGGCGCCTGCGTGTGCTGCAGTGTCAATTCCACCCGCCAATCCACTGGTAATAATCATGCCTGATAAGGCAAGTTCTTGAGCAAATTCAAAAGCGATTTTATGACCGCTAGCACTTGCGTTGCGACTACCGACAATTGCAATTTGTGGTTCGTGCAATGCGTTAATGTTGCCACGCACCCATAGTACAGGTGGTGGATCAGGAATCGCGCTAAGACGGGCTGGATAGTCGGATGAATCCCAAAAAATAATACGTTGTGTTGCTGAGTTATTTTCTTGCCAATGTAACTGCTTATCAACAGCTTCAAATGGCAGGTTCATAAGTGCTTTTTGTTGCTTTTCAGTAAGTCCCCATGCCTTCCATTGCTCAGGTTCTGCTGATAAAATCGCTTGTGCACTGCCTGTTTGTTGCATTAATCGTGCAAAAAGTGAGCGATTAATGGCATAGCTAATTAAGATGGCTAAACGGGCTCGTTGTTCATTTTGGGTAATCATCACGCGTTCTATCCTCAATTTTGTCATAT
>CAMCGI010000055.1 GCA_945874205.1 Francisella tularensis subsp. holarctica | reverse complement strand
GGGGCTGCTCCTAGTACGAGAGGACCGGAGTGGACGAACCTCTGGTGTTCCGGTTGTCACGCCAGTGGCATTGCCGGGTAGCTAAGTTCGGAAGAGATAACTGCTGAAAGCATCTAAGTAGGAAACTTGCCCCAAGATGAATCATCCCTAAGACTTTAAGTCTTCTAAAGAGCCCTTATAGACCATGAGGTTGATAGGATGGGTGTGGAAGTGTAGTAATACATGTAGCTTACCATTACTAATTGCTCGAGAGGCTTAACCATACAACACCAAAAATACTTTGGTGGCACTTGTTTGATAGAACAAATGCATGTATCATTTGTTGCGTGAATTTTCCAAATACCGTCAACTGCTCCAAGAAGCAGATGACACAAGCAGAAGCTTAAACCGTGTTCTGCTTGGCGACCATAGCGTCTGTGACCCACCTGATCCCATCTCGAACTCAGAAGTGAAACCAGACAGCGCCGATGGTCGTGTGGGGTTTCCCCATGTGAGAGTAGGTCATCGCCAGGCATTTATTCCTTAAACCCACCTTTATGGTGGGTTTTTTATTGCCTAAAATTCTGTAAAGAATTACCACCTAAGTGGTAATTCCTGCAATCAACAGTACCGATGATTTAACCATCAAGAAGATGGGCATGATTATTGGTGTTAGCCAATTCATTATCATCAAGCCAATCAGAATAAAAAAGCCATAAGGTTCTAAGCGGTCATATTGTAATGCTAGGGAGTTAGGTAATAGTGCCGCAACGATGCGACTACCATCTAGTGGTGGAATCGGCAGAATGTTTAAGGCGATTAAAATGATGTTAATAGTAATACCTGCGACAGCAATAGTTTGTATTGCCTCTGTCATGCTGCCAAAACTAAAATGAAAGAGTAGTGCCCAAGCAATAGCTTGTACGAAGTTGCTAGCAGGTCCTGCAATAGCAATCCATGCCATATCGTGTCTGGGGTTGGCTAGGTTGCGGCTATCAATTGGGACAGCTTTTGCCCAACCAAAAACAAAAGGTGGCAATCCCATTAAACTACTGCTGATAAGTAGCATCAGTGGTACTGCAATGGTGCCGACAGGATCTATATGTTTGATTGGGTTGAATGAGAGTCGTCCAAGCATTTGAGCTGTTCTGTCACCTAGGGAGAGCGCTGCCCAGCCGTGAGCAACTTCGTGTAATGTAATGGCTAATAGGACAGGTATGCCCCAAGTTGCAATACCAAGAATGATATCGTTCATTAAAATTCCTTGAGTAGTGATTTATATATTTCTTTAACTTTTTCTATTTTAGGCGCGACAATGAGCTGGCAATAAGCTTTTTCTGGGTGCTTAGCGAAGTAGTGTTGGTGGTAGTCTTCTGCTGCGTAGAAGTACTTAAGGGGTTCTATTTGTGTGACGAGTGGACGAGAGTATTTTTTGCTTTGGTTTATGGTGGCAATAGCAGCTTTTGCTGCATGTAGTTGCGATTGATCATGAGTAAGAATGATACTACGATATTGATTGCCAATATCATGACCTTGCTGGTTCATTGTCGTTGGATCGTGGATAGTGAAAAAAACGTTCAACAAATTTTCGTAGCTAATAACAGCAGGGTCGTAACTGATTTGTACGACTTCAGCATGTCCTGTTTGTCCAGTGCTAACGCTTTCATAAGTAGGGTTGATTGTTTGTCCATCAGCGTAGCCTGACGTGACGCTTTGAACCCCTTTAAGCTGTTCAAAAGATGCTTCCAAACACCAAAAGCAACCGCCACCTAAAGTTGCTAGCGCTAAAGATACTGCCATAACATTTCCTTCAATAAAAAGTGTGGCTTTGAGTATAACATTGTCTGATAATAGCTAACATTAAATGATGATATGAAGTGTAAGTAAATGGAAACACGCAAAGTGAAACAGTCTTGGTGGGAAACTAAGTCATTATTAGAGATGACGCAGAATGAGTGGGAAAGTTTATGCGATGGTTGTGGTAAGTGCTGTTTAGTAAAGATTCAGGATGCACAAACAGAACGAATTTATTTTACAGATGTTGCTTGTACGTTATTGGATTGTAATAGTGGGCGTTGTAAAAATTATATTAATCGTCAGCAGTATGTTCCTGATTGTGTCAAACTGAGTAAGGATAATCTAGAAGATTTAGAGTGGATGCCGCCTGATTGTGCTTATCGACGTTTGTATGAGCATAAGCCATTATTGTCTTGGCATCCACTCGTAACAGGACAAGCAGATAGCACCCATACACATGGCGCAAGTGTGGTCGGTATGCCAATGGTGTCGGAAGATGAGGTAATGGATGATGAGTTAGAGGATCATGTGGTGACGTGGCCATTAGATAGAGTCGGTTAAAAAACCGACTCCGCATTTAATATTATAAAAACTGACAAATATGTCCCTCGTTTTTGCGTACAAAGTTATTACGATACAAGTCGCCTAAATTACTGATAACAGATTCTTGTACGCTTTCTCTTGATAACAACTCATAACGCCAAGCAGCAACTTTGGGTGTCTTTTGGTAGATGTTTTGTAATGGTTGACAATGACTCACAAAGTCAATGCGCATAAAGAAAGGGGCGAATGCAGCGTCAATTAAGCGGAAATGCTCACCAGAAAAATAGGGCATAGCATTGAGTACTCCTTCTAGTCGAATAAGCTTAGCTTGCATACTGTTATATTGCTCGGTAAAGGTATCTTCTGTCTTGGCTGTTAGCAGTTGGTAGGTGTTTGTCAACAGCTCTGATGAGAACTCCATCCATCCGCGTTGTTGTGCTTTTTCGATCAAATTATCAGGATGCAGCTTAGGTGTAAAAGCTTCATCTAAGTATTCCATAATGACAGCTGATTCAAAAAGAGTAGCATCATTAACTTTAAGCAGTGGTACTTTGCCAAATGGTGAAATCACTTTGAACCATTCAGGTGGATTATAAACATCGATATAGGTTAACTTAAAATCAATTTTTTTTTCTTTGAGTACAATTACTGCACGTTGTACAAAAGGACATAGCTTAAAACTAATGAGTTCGAGTTTAGGGTGAGTCATAATGAAAATCCTTTAAGATCATCTAAATCCATCTTTGTTTCGATCGCACCTGTAAGATAAGAGGATACCTCTACTTCTTGTGGTGCAACTTGGACATTATCAGTTGATAGCCATGCATTCATCCACGGTAGTGGGTTTGTATTGCCACGATCGAATATCTTGTCGTAACCTAACGCGCGGACACGTACATTAGTAATATATTCAATATAGTCTTTAAGGATGTCTGTATTAAGACCAATCATGCTACCATTTTCAAAAAGGTATTCAGCCCAGTCTTTTTCTTGTTCAGCAGCTTGACGGAAAATATCAAGCACTTGCTGTTCGCATTCTTGTGCAATTTCTGCCATCTCAGGATCATCTTTGCCTTCACGCATTAATGTCAACATATGTTGTGTTCCTGATAAATGTAAAGCTTCATCACGAGCGATAAGTTTGATAATTTTAGCATTGCCTTCCATCATAGCACGCTCGCCAAAAGCAAACGCACAGGCAAATGAAACATAAAAGCGAACAGCCTCGAGCACGTTAACTGCTGTAATGGTTAAATAAAGTTTCTTTTTTAATTCACGCAAATTAACAATAATTGTTTCATCATTAATTTTATGACTACCTTCACCTAATAGATTGTAGTAGTGACAATATTCTATAAAATCATCATAGTGTTCGGTAACGCTTGTTGCTCGTTTGATGATTTCATCATTAACAATAATGTCATCAAAAATTTCAGCTGGATCGTTAAAAATATTACGAATGATATGTGTGTAGGATCGAGAATGGATTGTTTCTGAAAAAGCCCATGTTTCAATCCATGTTTCGAGTTCTGGTAATGATACAACAGGTAAAAAAGCGACATTAGGACTTCGCCCCTGCACTGAATCGAGTAGCGTTTGATATTTTAAATTAGAAATAAAAATATGACGTTCATGCTCAGGCATGCTAGCAAAATCGATACTATCCTTGGAAAGATCAATTTCTTCAGGACGCCAAAAAAAAGAAAGCTGCTTTTCAATAAGCTTTTCAAAGACAGGAAAACGTTGAACATCGTAACGTGCAACATTGACTGGCTCGCCAAAAAACATATTTTGTTTAGTTGCATCAAATTGATGTTGATTAAAGGTATGGTAGCGCATGATGGTGTCGTGTACCTTTAGTTAAAAAAGATGACATATTGTAACAAGATAGTAGTGTTATTATTCGCTGTGTAGTTAATTATTAAGAATTTTTGTAATAAAGATGACTTTTGGCATTGCTTTCGCTATGCTTGCATTATAACTTAACTATACCCGATCGATACGAGGATTCACCATGTCGCTTTCATTAGAACAAATTGAAAAAACGGCAAAGCTAGCCGAAAATAATCAGCTATCATTAATGGTATTTCAGGTTCGCCATGAAAAACCAGAGCAAATTAAGCGTCCTGCTTTTTATGGTATTAATGTTTTTAAAATTAGAGAAGTATTAGAAGCTCGAGCTTATAATTTATCAAAACTACCTGAGGCACACGCATTAGTTGAGGGTATGATTCAATTACGTGGCAAATTTATCCCTGTTGTTGATTTGCCAAGTTGGTTAGGCTTTCCAATGACTGCTGAAGATAAAGCAAAATCAGTTATTATTGTTGCTGATTTTAGTCATAATTATGTTGGTTTACGTGTTGCTCATATTCATGGTGTTGAAGAAAAGGGTTGGGAAGAGATTTTGCCAGCAGAAAATTATGGCATGGTGAGTGAAGAGTCTTTTGTTATTAATCATACTTTTTTAAATGATATCAAAGAGCTTTGCTTTATTTTGGATGTAGAGCGCTTATTAATGGAAGCCTTGCCAGAAGTTGCAAGCCGAATGTTCCAAGAAGTTGAAAGCATTAAGGAAGGGCAATTTTCTGATTTTTTAACTAAAAAGACAGTATTAGTTGCTGATGATTCTCGTGCTATCCAAGTTTATTTAGATGGTGTGTTTAAGAAAGCAGGTATTCCACACTTAATGTTTGATAATGGACGTAAGTTGCTCGATCATATGGTGACGATGGATCCTGCAGAAATTTCATTAATCTTTACTGACTTAGAAATGCCCGAAGCTTCTGGTCATACGGTTATTAAAGAAATTCGTGCTAATCCTGTCTATGCTAAACTGCCGATTGTTGTGCATAGCTCAATGACATCAGAAAATAACTCGCGTGAAGTTTATCGTATGGGTGCTGATTACTTTGCAGGAAAAATCGATACAGATCAAGTGATCAATGATTTACATGAAATTGATGTTAAGTTTGGTGGGGCTCGCCATCGTTCATTAATGGCATCTTAATGAACACATAAAAGCTCGGCACTGTCGAGTTTTTATGGAATAATTTCTTCATTAATAATTTTCCACTGATTATTTTGCAGTTGCCACCATAAGCGTTTGCGTTCGATGGTATTTTTACCATCTCGCTGATAATTTTGATTAAAAATACTAACTACCAAATCTTTTTCACCTGGATATTTATACAGTAATAAATCAGAAATTTGAATTTTATGGAGACGGTGATAAGAAAAAAGCTGTGCTTTTCTTGTTTCCCAGTCCGATTTTTTTTCGTCATTATTGCCGATAAAGTTAGGTGCATAGTTTTGCATATAGTGCGAAATGTCTTGTTGTTCCCAAGCACTTCGCCAGTTTTCTATCGCTTGTGTAAGATTTTTTCTCGATGAGACAACCTCTTCAGGTGTTTTCCATTTGATTGGATTATCTGTAATAATTAGCGTATGTTGCCAATTAACACGTGTGATTAACTGCTGTAAATCCTCATTACTAAACACTATACACCCATCAGATGCTTTAGGAGGACGACTATATTGTCCAATAGGTGTACCGTGTAGCCAAATACCATGTCCACTGCGATCATTACGTTTGTCCCACGTATTAGGATAATCGAGGGGTAGTGCGCCTACACCATAAAATGGCGTTAGTTTAATGGGAGGTATTGGAGCGTTAAGACGATAGACACCAATGGGTGAACGTTTATCACCTTCTTTTTCTTTACCTGCCCCCAGTTTGCCTTGGGTTAAATAATAACTAGTAATAAAAATAAGTTGATTCTGTTTGACATCAAATAAATAGGCACGCGATTCGCTTAAGTCTACTGTAATAAGATGGGACAACCAAGAGGGTAGTTGCATTACATAATCTGGAAGTGTGCCTTCTGGTGGTTGTTTGACAGCATTAAGTCGTGCTTTAGCTTCAGCCTGTAAATTACTATTGGTCGTTGCATCAATCGTTTTTCCCATTTTTTCAAGTAGATTGCTTTGTGCATAAAGCAAATCAGCACGCATAAGTTGTGCAAGTTGAAAATCAGGATAGCGTGAAATAAGCTTGTTAAGTGTTTGCAAGGCTTGTTGGTTTTTTTGAGCTCTAATTTCTTCCATCGCTTGTTCTAATAATAACTCAGGATTGAGTTTAGTCGTTGCATTAGCGATGGAATGGTAGCCAACCGTTGTTATTGCCATAAGGCTAAGGATCAGCGTCCTGATTCGGAAGTAATTTGCCATTTATTATTGATTAACTCTAGTTCGAGGGTCTTTTTATCTTTTGCTTTTAATGTATCAGAGGCATAGTCTTGTGTAAGTGTAACACGTACATGGCTGTTATCGATGAGTATGGCTTTCTGATCACTTAGCTCAATTTTAACAAATTTAGGTGTTTTAATACGTACTTGTCGATATTCTACCCAATTTTTGTGTGTCGTTCCTTTCGGAGAATAGGTAGCACTATAACTCGCTAAATAAGCTGTTGTATCTTGTTTTGACCAAGCATCACTCCAATTTTTAAGCGCTAACATTACCGCTGTGTTAATGTCTCTACGTTCGGTAGCTGTTAATGGTGGTGGCAATTTAATGACAGGTTCAGGTATTGGTACAGCAGCTAATTTTTCTTTTGTTGAAGTAGCTGATGCTATCGTTTTATTTTCTATGATGTTATTAACAGGATTAGTTGGTTGTGATGATGTGACAACTTGTATAGGTGTGACAGTTTCAGTTGATGGTGCATTTTTTTGTTCAATTTTTGCAATTTGCGTTGTTTCTGCAGTCGTGACTCCCACGGCTGGTATTGCAGTAATCGGTGGTAAATTAGGCATCATTTTAATGCTATCTATCTTATTATCAAGGGCAAGACGATTACTCGTGTTATTTGCCATCACAGGAATTTGGATATTATATTTTTGTTGTGTATCGCTTAGCTCAACAGTAACAGCTTGGTTTTTTGTGGGATCTATCGCGAGCTGATAAGACTGACTAGCAAAACCTGCATAAAGTCGACGTAAATTATTAAAAACCAGACCCGCTTGAGGATCATTAAGCAATACTGACTCAAGTTGATTAAGTGCTAATAAAGGATCACCATTACGCGCATTTTGAATAGCCTGAGTATTAGCGCTAAGCAAAGTTGCTTGATTATTGTTTATCTCGGATGCGTTGTTATTTAATACTGTTGATGTCGGTTCAACTGAATCAGATTGATTTGGTTTTGTTGCTAATGCTTTGTCATAATTTTGCTCTGTTACATTATTGGACGCAGCAGGAAGTACCAAACTATTTTCTTTTGTTGGTATGATTGGATTACTTTCTTGACCCATCCAAGCAGCACTACCTGCAATAAGCGTAATAAGCGCACCAATGCGCAAGTTTTTTTCAGTTAATTTTTTACCAATACGCCGAGTAGTGTTATGCGCTATATGTCCATTTGTATGTGCAACAGTCGGGTCAACATTGCTAGGACTTAATTTGTCGGCAAGTTTATTGATATTTTGACGATGGGGAAAAAAACGACGCATAACAATCTCACAATGAATTGAGCGATATTATAGAGACATTACAAGCGTGGGTCATTACTTTAACCATAAATTGTGTATTTTTCATTAAAGTTTGCATGCACCACCCGCACATTCATCTGCCTCATTTATGCCAGAACCATCTCTTGTATTATGGTAATACAAGGTTTTAGCGCCCATTTTGTAAGCATAGAGTAAGTCTTGTAATAATGCTTTCATAGGGACTTTGTCGCCTTCAAATCGCGTTGGGTCATAGTTGGTATTTGCTGAAATGGATTGGTCAACAAATTTTTGCATGATACCAATCAGTTCTAAATAGCCTGTATTATTAGGAATGTTCCATAATAATTCGTAGTTGCTACCAAAAGCTTTAAAACCTGGTACAACCTGCTTCAAGATACCATCTTTGCTCGCTTTGACTGAAATTAAGCCACGAGGTGGTTCAATACCATTGGTAGAGTTAGTAATTTGCGATGATGTTTCGCACGGCATGAGTGCGGACAACGTTGAGTTACGCAAACCATGTTTAAGAATATCAGCACGCAAGCTTTCCCAGTCGTAATGTAGTGGTTCACCACAAATGGCATCAACTTCTTTTTTATAAGTATCGATAGGTAAAATACCTTTGGCGTATTTGGTTTGCTCAAACCAGTCACAAGCTCCTAGTTCTTGCGCTAGATTGTTAGATGCTTTGAGTAAATAAAATTGAAAAGCTTCAAAAAGACGGTGTGTAAGACGATTGGCACTGCCATTAGAATAGTAAACACCATGTTTTGCTAAATAGTAAGCATAATTTGTGACACCAATACCTAATGTCCGACGTTGTTTATTATGTTGCGCTGCAGGTACAGGGTAATTTTGATAATCAAGCAAGGCATCTAGAGCGCGAACCATTAAATCAGCAAGTTCATCGAGTTCATCGAGCTGTTCAAATGCCCTTAAGTTAAATGCAGCAAGGGTGCAAAGCGCAATTTCGCCGTTGGCATCTTCAACATTATTCAGCGGTGCTGTGGGGAGTGCGATTTCCATACATAGGTTTGACTGCTTAATGGGTGCAACTGTTGGATCAAATGCACCATGCGTATTGCAGTGGTCAACGTTTTGAATATAAATACGCCCTGTTTGTGCACGTTCTTGCATTAAAATACTGAATAACTCCATTGCCTTAAGTGTTTTTTTACGAATAGTGGAGTCTTGCTCATAGTGTGTGTAAAGACGTTCAAACTCAACTTGATCGGCAAAGAAGGCATCGTATAATCCTGGTACATCGCAGGGACTAAATAATGTAATATTGCCGCCATCGAGCAGGCGTTGATACATGAGTTTGTTTAATTGAACGCCATAGTCAAGGTGACGTACACGATTTTCTTCGACACCGCGATTATTTTTTAGCACCAGTAGGTTTTCAACCTCTAGATGCCAAATAGGATAAAACAAAGTTGCAGCACCACCACGAACGCCACCTTGTGAACAAGATTTAACGGCAGTTTGAAAGTACTTAATAAAAGGTATTAAACCAGTGTGAAAAGCCTCACCACCGCGAATCGGGCTGCCGATGGCACGTAATGCACCAATATTGATACCAATACCTGCACGCTGAGAAACATATTTAACAATGGAGCTGGCTGTGGCATTAATAGAGTCAAGTGAATCATCTGTTTCGATAAGTACACAAGAGCTAAATTGACGCGTTGGGGTACGTACGCCTGCCATAATAGGTGTGGGTAAGCTAATTTTGAACAAAGAACAGGCATCGTAAAAACGGCGCACATAGTCTAAGCGTGTTTCTTTTGGATAGTTAGCAAATAAACTGGCACTAATAAGCATATAGGCAAATTGTGGGCTTTCATAAATTTCGCCTGTGACACGATTTTGTACGAGATATTTACCATCCCATTGTTTAACAGCTGCATATGCAAAATTAAGGTCACGCCAATGGTCAATATGATTATCGAGCTCATTCCACTCTGCTTCTGTGTATTCTTTAAGCAGGGCAGGATCGTATTTGCCTAGTGCTACCATTTTACTGACTTGTTCGAACAAGCTAGGTGGTGTGAAGCAGTGATAAGCTCTTTTTCGTAAATTAAAAATGGCTAAACGGGCAGCGAGGTGTTGATAATCAGGAGCTTATTCACTTATTAAATCAGCAGCTGATTTAATAATTAATTCATGAATATCCGCAGTACGAATGCCGTCATAAAATTGAATATGAGCTTTAAGTTCGACTTGAGAAATAGAAACATCTTCTAACCCTTCTGTTGCCCAAGTAATAACACGGTGAATTTTATCAAGATCGATGGGTTCACGAGCGCCATTGCGCTTGGTAACAGTTAGTGTCATGATTTATTTCCTTTTGTTATTTTTAATACCGTATGTGGTTGTCTTATTTTTTTCGACACTATATTTAGTGTTGGGGTGGTGCATTTTATGTGGAAATTTATTTTTTAACCAGTCTTGTTTTTTTGTTATTTTTTGCGTAAGCGCATTGCAACAGGCTTTGTCTTTGAATTTATTTTTTTGCTCTGTCTCGTGTTGCCTGTTTTCTGCTAAAATTCAGGCATCATGATAAAACTTAACTTTCTTGTTCAAAAATTGGTCGCGCTCAAGTATAACTTGCTGGCGTTGGGCTATGTGTCGTTGCATTTTGTCTTTATTGCTTTATTGGGTCGCCTATTTGGCGCTAGTGCAGAGACGGATGTGTATTTTTTAGCTATTACTGTTATTACTTATTTGGGGCACATTGTTCAGGGCGTTTGGGAAGCTTGGACACCTTGGTATGTTGAGCGGCTTAAACAAGATCGCAAAGAGGCGGATAAACTTTATTCTTTATTGATGACATGGATTAGCGCTGCTTCTTCAGTGCTGATGTTGGGTTATTATTTTTTTCATTTATTTTGGGGCGTAGGCGAGCAGGAAACGCTACTTTCTTTTTTAGATGTCTTTATTGGCTTTTTACTGATTCAAAACCTTATTTTTATCAATCGTGAGTATCTGACATTACACGGCTATTATGC
>CAMCGI010000054.1 GCA_945874205.1 Francisella tularensis subsp. holarctica | reverse complement strand
TGCAAGTGTACTGGTAAGCGTTTTACCTTCACCCGTTAACATCTCGGCAATACGACCATCATGTAATACCATGCCACCAATCATCTGCACATCAAAATGACGCATAGCAAATACGCGAACACTCGCTTCACGCACAACAGCAAATGCCTCTGGCAACAACACATCCAAACGCACACCAAGTGCAATTTGCTCTTTAAAATCCGCTGTTTTTGCTTTAAGCTGCTCATCAGAAAGCAACTGCATTGCAGGCTCCAACGCATTGATGCCTTGTACCGATTTACGGTATTTTTTCACTAAACGCTCGTGACGAGAGCCAAAAAATGTTTTCAGAATTCGGGTAATCATGCACAATTCCAAGTAAAATATATCATTAGTAGCTCAGTTTACCATCCCAAAAAGCAAAGGCAAACCATGCAAAAACTGTTTACGCAATACAAACATAAAACAGAAGAGTTAACTCATCTCGCCGAGCAATTAGCACAACGGGAAGCGTTATTAATGCGCCTACGCACTTGCTTGATGCCTGCAGCACAACTTGCACTTATTGGCGCACAAATCAAAGGAGATACGCTCATACTCATCACACAAAGTGCTGCTTGGGCAACGCGCTTACGCTTAGAAGCACAAACTTTATTAAAAGTAGCAAATGATTGTAATCTACGTCAATACACTATTCAAATTATCCCTAATCCGATCAGTGTTACTAAGCCGATAAAACATCACATCGCCGAAAAACCAAACGAAGAAGCACTCACACAACTTAAAACGCTTACTGAAAAGCTAGAGAATACAGATGCGCTAAAATCAACAATGCTTCGACTATTGCAGCTAGTTTCTAGCCCGCCAGCTGCATAATATAATGTTAACTGATGTTAAAATTAAGACAATCTTGTTTAATGATTTAAAGCACCTGGATTTTCTTCGTAACTAATCGCACCACCTTCATCGGCCAAGGCAGTAAACTCCCAGCTTTCAGGATTCATCAACAGTGTGCGCAGTAGTTTATTATTCAGTGCATGCCCAGATTTATAAGCAGAGAAAGAACCCACAATACCCGATCCTATCATATATAAATCGCCGACAGCATCCAATACTTTATGACGTACAAACTCATCTTGATTGCGCAACCCCTCTGGATTCATAACACCATTTTCATCTAGTACAATAGCATTATCCAAACTACCACCCAACGCTAAATTACGCTTACGCAATGCCTCAACATCTTTCATAAAACCAAAGGTGCGAGCACGACTAATTTCTTTTAGGTAGCTTGTAGAAGAAAACTCAATGGTTAAGTGATTTGCAGTTTCATCAAAAGCAGGATGATCAAAATCAATCGAAAAACTTAAGCGAAAGCCTTCATAAGGCTCAAACTGCGCCCAAGCACCATGTTCTGCTTCAACACGAACAGACTGCTTAATACGAATAAAACGCTTGTTTTCATTTTGATCTAAAATACCAGCCGATTGCAGTAAAAAAATGAAATGCGATGCGCTACCATCCATAATAGGCACTTCATCTGAATCTAAATCAATATATAAATTATCGATACCAAAACCTGCCAAGGCAGACATAAGATGCTCTACCGTTGATATTTTGACATCATTTTGACTGAGTGTTGTACATAAAACAGTTTCACTCACAACATCAGGATGAACATGAATTTCGACCACAGGGTCAAGATCAACACGACGAAAAATAATACCCGTATTAACAGGTGCGGGGCGCATCGACATCAATCCATGATGACCTGTGTGCAACCCAACGCCGCGCGCACGAATTGGGTTTTTAATGGTCCGTTGCTTGAGCATCGGTGCTGTTTCCATGCAAATTTTAAAATTATAACATAAAGACAAGGCATTCTATAAGATGCCTGTCACTGCCGTCTGATATTGTCACTAAAACTGATTAGCAAACCAACTTTTTACTTTGCGCATCATCCCTTCATCTTCAGAATGATTATGATGCCCTGTACTTATCTCTGAACTATTCGAATCATCATCTGTTAAAACAACACTACTATCAAGATGCTCACTTGCATACTTTAACAAGCCAACAGATGTTGCATATGAAGCATCACGCAGTTGGTGCCCCAATCCACCTTGATAGTCTGGCAATCCTAAACGAACAGGCACACCAAAAATCTCTTCTGCCAACTCAACAGCACCTTCAATTTGTGACGACCCCCCTGTTAAGACAATACCACCTGCACGGATTGCCGTATCGTAACCACTTAAATGCAACTCTTGTTGAATTAATTGGAAAATTTCAGCAAAACGCGCTTCAATGACATCCACTAACGTGTGTCGCTTAATGCACCGTGCTGGACGATCACCGACACTAGCAACTTCAATCTCTTCATCTGGACTCACTAATTGCGGCAATGCACATCCAAAGCTTTTTTTAATTTCTTCCGCTGCATGAATTGGTGTACGTAATACCGCAGCAATATCATTAGTAACTTGATCACCACCCACAGGAATAACTGATGTATGATGAATAGCACCTTGAATAATAACAGCAATATCAGTTGTTCCTGCACCAATATCAATAAGACAAACGCCTAATTCTTTTTCATCTGCCAGTAAAACTGATTCAGCCGAGGCAAGCTGCTCAATAACCATATCATCAACACGCAAATGACAATTTTCAACACAGCGTGTTAAATTTCGTACCGCACTAATCGCACCCGTTACCATATGAATGCGCACTTCAAGAGAAACCCCAGCCATGCCCACTGGTTGACGAATACCTGGTTGATTATCGACAATAAATTCTTGCGTTAACACATGCAGTGTTTTCTGATCGCCAGGAATAGCGATACGCTTAACAGCATCATCAACCACACGAGAAACATCATTTTGCGAAATCTCGTCACCAGAAACAGTCACCATGCTATGTTGCGCATAACTTTTAATATGACTGCCTGCAATGCCCACATAAACATGCTCAATACGCACAGCTGACATCTGTTCTGCTGCATCTACAGCATGCTGTATTGCATCTACGGTTGCGTCTATATCAACTACCACACCACGTCGTAAACCACGAGAGGGATATCGCCCCATACCAATCAACTCCATACGACCACTGCTAGTAACTTTAGCTACTAAAGCAACGATTTTAGAAGTACCAATATCTAATGCAACAACAATATTAGGAGATTGTTTTTTATTGCGAGCCATGATTTTTCCTATAATTTAACCGCCCGTAACAGTGGGCATTGTTTCTATATCGAACCATTTTACAGCAAATCCATCACGATATCTTAAATCTATACGCATATTCGCATTTTCTCGTCGTGGAATGCTGCCATATAATAATAATAATTGTTTTACCGAAACCAAAGAGGCTTGCGCTGGCAACATCCACTCATCACCATTAATCAGCCACAAATGCCAACAATCATCAGCCTGTTGATGCAATGCACGAACATGTAATCCATATGGATTAATTAACCCTAATAGCGCCCTTAACATTGCCAAAACCTCTTTTGGCTCTGGATTAATAGCAGATAATGCAATTAAATCATCACTATTAAAGGCTTTATTAGGATGAAAAATATCGCCTGTTTGGCTCAACAAGCTATCAACACCCCAACGTGCAACAGGAATTTTTTCAACGACCTCAATGCGCAAACTATTTGGCCAAAACCGCGATACCTGAGCAGATGCTACCCACGGATGACTTTCAATAATCGTGCGAATCATTGGTAAGTCAAGCTGCCAAAAACCTAATCCTAACTGAGGACGTAGCAACAAACGCAGCTCATCCTCACTCACATGACTTGTTGTAGAGGTTAACTCAACAGTAACTAATTTACCACTTTGATGATTTTGCCATAAATGCCATAACTGTAAACCACCCCACAACAAACCAGCAACCAATGCTGTGACTAAACTTGCTTTGAATGTTAACCACAACCAAAACCATAATCGCTTAATTTGTCGCCTTAGCCAACTCATACTGATAAAGCCAAAATCCGTTGTATCAATGCAACAAACTCAATCCCAGCTGCTTTAGCTGCCATTGGTACAAGACTATGATCTGTCATACCAGGAACAGTATTTAGCTCCAATAACCAAGGTTGCCCTTTACGATCCACCATTAAATCAACGCGCCCCCAAACTTTAGCATCTAATGCACGAAACGCACTCATTGCTAACGCTTGAAATTGCGCCTCTGCCTCGCTATCCAACCCACACGGACAAAGATACTCTGTCGTATTAGCCTGATATTTAGCTTCAAAATCATAAAAACTATTTGGTGTTTTTAAACGAATCATCGGCAGTGCAACATCACCCAAAATAGCAATCGTATACTCATCACCATCAATCCAAGACTCAAGTAAAACGTGATTATCAAAACTCAGTGCATTTTCAACAGCAGCTTGCAGTTGCTCAACTGAGTCGACTTTAAACATACCAATACTTGACCCTTCACAAGCTGGTTTAACCATAATAGGGTAGGTTAATGGCTGCGCCATCAATATTGTCATATTCTCACGCGTAACCACAAAATAATCTGCTGTTGGCAACCCCATTTCGCGCCATAAACGTTTAGTTAGCACTTTATCCATGGCAATAGCACTGGCCAACATACCACTCCCTGTATAAGGTACTTGCATAATATCTAGCAACGCTTGTAACTGACCATCTTCGCCACCTTTACCATGTAGCGCATTAAAAACAATCAATGGGCGTGGTGCAACGGCTAACAAATCAAGCACATCAGATAGTTGATTAATTGTCCAGTCGACAACTGGCATATTCGCTGAGTGCAAAGCAGTAATTATTGCTGCTCCCGAACGTAAAGACACCTCCCGCTCACTTGCTGACCCACCACGGATAACAGCAATCGTTGTTGCCACTTCACTCAAATTCATTTTGCTTCTCTCCAACGCTTACTCAAAGCACCAATATCACCAGCACCCATCGTTAATAACACATCATCTGCTTGTAATATATTAGGTAGTAAATTGGTTATACACTCCAAGGTGTCTGTTAGAATGACCTGATTAAAACCACGCAAGCGCATAGCTTGTGCAATTGCTTTACTATCTGCACCAGCAATAGATGTTTCACCTGCCGAATAAACTGGCAATAAAATCACGACATCACTCATCATCAAAGCCTGTGCAAAATCGTCTAATAAATCACGGGTTCGAGTGTAACGATGTGGTTGAAAAACAGCAACTAAACGCTGTTGTGTGAAAGCGGCACGCGCAGTGCGTAACACTGCTGCCAACTCAGTAGGATGATGTCCATAATCATCTACCAATGTGATCATTTGCGCAGCTATTTGCTGTTCTGAATAAACCTGAAAACGTCTACCAACACCACCAAAAACAGCTAAGGCACGTTGAATAGCTGTAATTTCAACATCTAACTCTAATGCCACAGCAATTGTTGCCAATGCGTTACGCACATTATGCTCACCAGGAATATTAAGCGTAACACTAAAAGGCGTTTGGTTAGGTGCAATCACAGTAAAACGGGAACGCAACCCCAAACACTCAATATCGGTAGCACGAATATCTGCTTGCTCAGAAAAACCGTAACTCAAAATCGGACGCGTGATATGTGGCAATAACCCTTGCACCCCAGCATCATCAATACAGACAATCGCCAAACCATAAAATGGTAAGTGATGTAAAAACTCTGAAAAAGTTGACGTAAGTTTTTCAAAACTGCCCCCATATGTTTCCATATGATCACTATCAACGTTAGTAACAATCGCCATCATCGGCTTTAGGTATAAAAAAGAAGCATCAGACTCATCCGCTTCAGCAACCAGATAGTCACTACTGCCCAGACTGGCATGTGTGCCTGTTTTATTAAGCCGCCCACCAATTACGTAAGTAGGATCTAAGCCTGCTTCAGCTAACACACTGGCAACAAGGCTCGTGGTGGTGGTTTTACCATGCGTACCCGCTACCGCAATACCAAATTTACCGCGCATCATTTCTGCCAACATTTCGGCACGGGGAATAACAGGAATACGCGCTTTACGAGCAGCTTGCAATTCAGGATTGTTTTTAGGAATTGCTGTCGAAGCGACAACAACATCAGCAGTTTGCACTAAATTTGCATCATGACCAATCGCAACCTGAGCTCCAAGATCAATTAAATGTTGTGTAACGAGCGATTCTTTTGCATCAGAACCGCTAACAATAAATCCCTGCGTTAATAACACCTCGGCAATACCCGACATGCCCGAACCACCAATACCGACCAAGTGAATATGGCGCACCCGACTAGACATGCTCATTTTGTTTTCCTAATGCTTCATTTTTTTATCGTGAGTTTGCTTATAATCGCATTAGCTAATTGAGCCGCTGCTGTGTTTTCTGGCAAACAAGAGAGATTATTATAAACGAGCTGATGTTTTTCGGGATAAATTAGATAATGATTAAGAAAATCACGTATATTTTCAACTGTCGCCTGCGACTGAATGAGCACCTGAGCTGCGCCAACCTCAACTAAGCTTAACGCATTGTAATACTGATGATTATCCACCGCAAATGGAAAAGGAATAAATAATGCAGATCGTGCTGTTTGTGCCACCTCAGCAACCGTTAACGCGCCAGAGCGTGCAATAACAATGTCAGCCCACGCATATGCGCTCGCCATATCTTCAATAAAAGCATCCACTTTAGCAGAGGCGCCAGCATACAGGTAAGCAGCATCAACGACACGTCTGGCTTGTTCGCCTGTTTGATGCCAAATAGAAATTTTCGATCCAATTAACGCATCTGCAACGACTTGAGGAAGTAGCGTATTTAAAAAACTAGCGCCTTGACTCCCTCCCACTACAAGCACTCGCAATGCGTGTTCATCATGGCGTGCTTGATTGCTGCGTTCTAAAGCCTTACGTAGCGGATTACCAATCAACTCAGCCTTTTCCCAACCAAATGGTACGTACTGCAAAGGTAAGCCTAAAAAAACACGCTCGCTCAAGGGTGCTAACAATCGATTACTTAACCCAGCAATCGCATTTTGCTCGTGCAACCAAACAGGTATGCCTAACAATCGCGCTGCAATACCTGCAGGAACAGAAATATACCCCCCCATTACCAGTAACAAATCAGGTTTTTCGTGTTTAAGAACACGCCACGCTTGAACAATTGCACGTAACAAGCGAAATGGCAGTTTTAACCAACCTAATATTCCATTACCTCGCAATCCTTGCATATCAACACCCTGAAAAGAAACTAACGCTTTATCCACCCAGTCACGCTCTTTACCCTGCTTAGTACCAAGCCAAACCACACTAACACCCTGCTGATTCAAACTATCAGCAACAGCCAAACCGGGGAATACATGCCCTCCTGTACCAGCAGCAGCAATGATAATTTTAGGCATAATTCAGTCTTATTCCTCGTGTTAAATATATTAATCAACAACGCGTACAGTTGGCAAACTAACAATCAAATGTGCTTGCCTGTTTTCCCAATCAATGCGTAATACTAATCCTAATGCCAACACACTCATTAACAAACTTGAGCCACCATAACTCACCAAGGGTAATGTTAATCCCTTTGTCGGTAACAGCCCTAAATTTGCACCCATATTAATAAGTGCTTGCACAGCGATCCAAGAGCCTACACCATAACAAACTAACGCTGCAAAAACTTGCCCTCGTAAATTAGCAACACTAGCAACACGAAAAATACGCCAAATTAAAAACAAATACAAACCCATTAAAAACATAACACCAACAAAACCGAACTCTTCGCCATAAATGGCAAATAAAAAGTCGGTATGTGCATCGGGTAAATAAAAAAGCTTTTCGACGCTATTCCCTAGTCCAACGCCAAACCAGTCACCACGCCCCAAAGCCATCAACGAATGGGTTAATTGATAGCCTGTCGTCTGTGCTGCACTCCAAGGATCTAAAAAACTCGTAACTCGTGCAACACGATAAGGCTCGATAATAATAATAAAAATCAACAAACCAATTAATGGTAAAACAGTCCATACAAACAAACGAAGTGGTGCACCAGCAACCAACAACATTGCAGAAATTAATAGCAACACTACCGCCAAACTACCAAAGTCTGGCTGCAATAATAATAAAACGAAAATGGGCACAAGTGGAAATAACAAACGCTGTATTGCTTGCATCTGAATTTCCTTTTCTCGCTTTCTATCCCGATTACCCATTTCATCTTCTTGTAGTTGAAAATGCTTTTCTAAATAGGCAGCCATGAAAATAATAACTGCCATTTTAAGAAATTCGGAGGGTTGCACATTAAAAAACCCTAAACTTAACCAACGTTTTGCACCATTGATTTCTCGTCCAAATACCAAAGCAGCCATAAGTAGTACCATCGCACCAAGCAAAAGTACACCTCGATTATCTCGCCACCATTCCAACGTCGTTTTCTGAATAACAAAGGCAGTAATCGCAAGCACTCCAAGCAAAAATACAATTTGTTGTACGGCATAACGCAAATCAAAACCAAAACGTTTTTCAGCAATAGCAATCGATGCAGAGCCGACCATAATGATACCGATACAAGACAAAACAATCATCACGCCAATGAGTGACCAATCAATTGAGGCATTATCTGTCATTGCCCAAGGACGAATATTAATACGCCTAGCAACCCATTTAATCACGTAATGACTCCACTAGCTGAATAAATACCTCACCCCGATGCACATAATTACGAAATTGATCAAAACTTGCACAAGCGGGGGATAGCAAAACAACATCGCCATAATGAGCAATCTCTTGTGCGCGAGCTACTGCTTGTGCCATGGTCTCCACTCGATAAATAACACAAGCATCAATACAAGCGTCTGCAATTTGCGCACCATCCTCACCAAAAACAATTAAAGCACGCGCATATTGTGCCAAAGGCTTTGCCAAATCCGAAAAGTCCTGCCCCTTACCCTCGCCACCTGCCAATAAAATCACGGGTGCATCCACACCTAAACTAACAATAGCAGACAAAGTAGAACCAAGATTAGTTCCTTTAGAATCATTCACCCAACGTACACCAGAAACACAATCAACTAATTGCGCTCTATGTGCTAACCCTGTAAAACGCCTAAAAACACGACTAGCAGCCTCCTGTGTCAACCCCATTGGCTCACACAAAGCTAATGCCGCTAAACAATTACTCCAATTATGACGACCCATTAACAACAAATCAGCAGTAGCAAACCAAGGTTCAGCTTGTATTTTATCTCTCTGCCAAACAGACAAATAATCTTGCCCATTATTATTAAGAATACCGACATCACCTACCTTAACAGGCTCAGATAAACCAAAACTAATTTTGGGTATATGATTAGGACACAGCGTCCCAACAACCACATCATCTCGATTAATGACTGCTAGTTGTGTCATTCTATAAATAGGTGCTTTAGCAGCAATATAAGTTGCCATTTTTCCATAGCGATCCAAGTGGTCAGGGCTAATGTTTAATACAACAGTGCTGATTGCATTCATACTATAGGTTGTTTCTAATTGAAAACTGGATAATTCTAAAACAAAAACTTCAGCACTCGATTGTTCTAACCATAAATCAAGTGCAGGTGTACCTAAATTACCACCAACAGCAACAACATATCCTTGCTCAACGAGCAACTCACCCACCAGAGTCGTAACGGTACTTTTACCATTACTACCTGTAATTGCAATTATTTTTTTATCGCTTGGTAATACGCGACAAAATAGCTCAACCTCACCGACTAACTCTATTCCTTGAGCAACCAAGTCCTGAATCCACTCTTCATTAGGGTCAATACCAGGACTTAACACAATCATTTTAATTAATGATTGCCACGTTAGCGGCAAAGTACCTACCGCAAAACTGACTGCTAAAAACGTCTGTTGCAGACAAGAAAAATCAAATGAATCACGCGTATCGAACGCTAAAATGGTTTCATCTTGAGCAGATAAAAAGCGTAATGCTGCCTGCCCAGAAATACCTAATCCAACAACCAAAACAGCCATACTAAAGCGCCTTAACTAACAATTCATGATTGTTGCATTTTACTTTAAATCAAATATTCCATTTAATCTCTTTAATTTGTGGCTGCAACTGCTCCGCTGTCTGTGGCACCACAGGGCTTGCATCCGCTTCATTTTGAGCAACGATTTCGACAATCTTAGATGCCATCTCACGGAAAATAGTGCTAATTTTATCATCTGGATGTGCTAAGACAAAAGGCACACCCGACTCATCTCCTTGCTGAATACGCTTGTCTAATGGCAAAGAACCTAAAAAATTAACCAAATACTGCAACGACATAAGCTGTGCGGCATCATGACCAAACAAATGTTCTTCATGACCACATTGTGGACAAATAAACATATTCATATTCTCAACCACACCCAGCACTGGAATATTCAACTGGTGCAGCATTTTTAACCCTTTTTTTGCATCGAGTAACGCTAACTCTTGAGGTGTAGACACGACCAATGCGCCAGCAACCACAACCTGCTGACTCAAGCTCAACTGAATATCACCCGTACCAGGGGGTAAATCAACCACCAAGTAATCTAACACTGGCCAATTCGTATCAAATAATAATTTTTCTAATGCCGAATTAAGTTGTGCACCACGCCAAATTAATGCCGAATCTTCGCGTTGCAAATGAAAGCCAATCGACATCACAGCCAAACCATGCGCCATAATGGGCGTCATCTTACCATTTTCATCAATATCTGGACGATGTTCGCTAACACCAAAAATTAATGGCTGCGATGGACCATACAAATCCGCATCTAACACACCCACTTTATAGCCTTCTAACTGCAATGCCATCGCTAAATTAGCAGCAACGGTAGACTTTCCTACACCACCTTTTGCAGAAGAAACAGCAATAATACGTTTCACATTTGGTAATAACTTACTCACAACAACATCCTTAATTCGGTTTATTTCTATTCATTAAAATGGCAGGATCATACTGCCAACGATAGCGTGACAACTTTAATTCTGATAGATAACGCCCGACACGCT
>CAMCGI010000053.1 GCA_945874205.1 Francisella tularensis subsp. holarctica | reverse complement strand
CATAAGGTTAATCCGATTGACTTTGAGAATTCAGAAGGCAATTTAGGTATGGCGAACGCGATTATGGCGCATTTGGCAGCGAAGCTACCGATTTCTCGTTGGCAACGTGACTTGACCGACTCGACCGTATTGCGCAATTTAGGGGTGGGTATTGCTCATAGCATGATTGCTTATCAGGCAAGCCTAAAAGGCATCAGCAAGCTTGAAATTAACGAAGCTGCTATTGCGGCTGATCTAGACAACAACTGGGAAGTATTGGCAGAAGCGGTACAAACAGTTATGCGTCGTCATGCGATTGAAAAACCTTACGAGAAGCTAAAAGAATTAACACGTGGCAATAAGCTCAATGCGGCTGGTATGCGTGAATTTATTGAGAAACAAGACTTACCTGAAGAAGCAAAAACCTATTTAGCGAATTTAACGCCTGCGACTTATATTGGTAATGCTGCACAACAAGCTAAGAATATTAAAACGGAATTGGCACAGATTAGTGCAACCTGTCCGAACTAATCCGTTATTATCTCGCTACTAATTATTCTAAACCAATAACTCAATCCCATTACCATCAGGGTCGCGACAAAAAATACTGTTGCGCCCTGACTGACTTAACGTAAAATGAATACCTGCCTGACTAAGCCGCGCTTTCGCATCATTCATATCGCTTACACGAAATGCAATATGTCTATCTCGACCCGCATGTACAGGGCGAACAATATCGCTCTCTGGATTAGATAGCTTTAGTAAATGCAATGCTTGTGTTTTTCCCAACGATAACCACACCCCATCAAACCCTAAATCGGGGCGCAATAGTCGTGACAATCCTAAAACATCTTCATAAAAAGCTGAAGATTTTACTAGATCACTCACTAGCACACTAATGTGATCACACTCTATAATCATCAATCCGCCTCCCACTCATGACCAAAAAACAAAACATCCGCTATAATAGCGTCACTTACCGATAACCCCAATAGTGTGCGCACGATGAATCCACGTTTAGCCAGCTTACATCCTTATCCTTTTGAAAAGCTAAAAGTGCTTTTTAAAGGTATTATTCCACCTGAAATGCTGCGGGCGATTAATTTATCTATCGGTGAACCAAAACATTCAGCACCTCATTTAATCACTGCTGCACTCGAAAAAAATATCGCAGGGGTAAGCCAATACCCAACAACGAAAGGGATATTATCACTGCGCGAAACGATTGCAAACTGGCTTACTCATCGCTTTAAATTACCTGAAACAATGATTGATGCTGAAAGGCATATTTTACCCGTTAACGGGACACGTGAAGCACTCTTTGCCATTGCACAAACACTAATCGATAGCAGTAAAAAAAATGCAACTGTACTTATGCCCAACCCCTTTTATCAGATTTATGAAGGTGCTGCTTTACTAGCAGGTGCAACCCCCGTTTATCTGACTGCGGGAGCAGATACTAATTTTTTTCCCGACTTCTTTGCTGTGAGCGATGATATTTGGCAGGACTGTCAACTACTTTATGTATGTTCACCTGCTAATCCACAAGGTAGTATTATTGATAGAAATACATGGCAACACCTACTCACTAAGTCAGATGAACATGGTTTTGTGATTGCCTCTGATGAGTGCTACAGCGAACTCTATCAAGACGAAAAGAATCCACCTATTGGTTTATTGCAAGTCTGTGCCGAACAAGGTCGCATTGATATGAAAAATTGTCTTGTTTTTCATAGTTTATCCAAACGCTCTAATGTACCGGGGATACGCTCTGGCTTTGTTGCAGGAGATGCAGCACTAATTGAGCCTTTCTTGCTTTATCGTACCTATCATGGCAGCGCGATGCCACTGCAAATTCAATATGCAAGCATTGCTGCATGGTCGGATGAAAAACACGTCAAAGATAACCGAGCGATTTACCGCACCAAATTTTCGGCGATTGCTGATATTTTAAAAGACACTATTGTTAATTTGCGTATTCCACCAGCAAGCTTTTATTTATGGTTACCTACTCCCACACAAGATGATGTGGCATTTGCCAAACACTTACTTGCTTACCATCATATTATGGTACTGCCTGGTAGCTTGCTATCTCGTGAAGTTGATGGTAAAAATCCAGCTGCTGGCTATATTCGTGTTGCTTTGGTTGCACCATTAACAGAGTGCATTGAGGCTGCCAAGCGTATTCGTGAGGCATATCGAGAATATGAACAACATTGATAATGTCATATCACTAAAGATGATTTAAACCACCCGCATATTTTTATTAAGGAAAGAAACCATGAGCGAAAACCTCAAGTCCATTATCGAAGCTGCCTTTGAACGTCGAGCTGACATTACCCCTAAAAATGTTGATCCAGAAAGCAAACGTGCTGTTGAAGAAGCATTGCACCTACTTGACACAGGCGCAATGCGTGTTGCTGAGCGTCAATCTGTTGGTAAGTGGCAAGTAAACGAATGGCTCAAAA
Source organism: Francisella tularensis subsp. holarctica (assembly GCA_945874205.1). Lineage (GTDB taxonomy): Bacteria > Pseudomonadota > Gammaproteobacteria > Thiomicrospirales > Thiomicrospiraceae. The sequence goes on along the minus strand of CAMCGI010000053.1, from coordinate 8,591 downwards.
AAGCAGTGTTGTTATCTTTTCGCATGGAAGACAACATCGTGATGCCAGCTGGCAGCATGCAGTTTTACGACAAAGTGCCGACTAAATTTGCTAACTACTCAGAAGAAGACTTTAAAGCAGCAGGTATTCGTGTTGTACCGCCCGCTGTTGCACGTCGTGGTAGTTATATTGCTTCTGGTGCAATTTTAATGCCTTCATATGTCAATATTGGTGCTTACGTCGATAGTGGCACAATGGTCGATACGTGGGCTACGGTTGGTTCTTGTGCCCAAATTGGTAAGAATGTTCACCTATCTGGTGGTGTGGGTATTGGTGGTGTATTAGAGCCATTGCAAGCTGCACCCACTATTATTGAAGATAATTGTTTTATTGGTGCGCGTTCAGAAGTCGTTGAAGGCGTGATTGTCGAAGAAGGCTCTGTTATTTCAATGGGCGTTTATATTGGTCAATCAACCCGTATTTATGACCGTGAAACGGGCGAAGTCCATTATGGTCGTGTACCAGCTGGTTCTGTTGTTGTCTCTGGCAATCTGCCTTCTAAAGATGGAAAATACAGCCTTTATTGTGCCGTTATCGTTAAAAAAGTGGATGCTAAAACTTTATCTAAGGTTGGTATCAACGAACTATTGCGTGATATTTAACAACAATTCTGTTAATCATCGATTAATTAAAACGCATCACTGGGTACAATCGCTTTTATAGCGGTTGTACCATCACTATTTCAGAGGGATTTATCATGCGTTACACCTCAGAACACAACTACACACACGACCGTCAAGCTAAGTTAGGTATTCTCATTACCAATTTAGGCACACCTGATGCCCCCACAGCAGCTGCACTCAAACCCTACTTAGCCGAATTTCTATGGGATCCACGCATCGTTGAACCCCCGCCTCCTCGTGCTATTTGGTGGTTAATTTTACATGGCATTATTTTGCGCTTACGCCCAAAAGCCAAAGCACACGACTATGCAAGCATCTGGGGTAAGTTTGGTGCTGGCTCGCCACTATTAGACATTACTCAAGCACAAGCAGAGGGTATTCGACAACGCCTACAAGCAGCATTTAATGCACCGATTGAAATTGAAGTGGGTATGCGCTATGGCAATCCATCGATGGCAAGTGCACTCGATCATTTGCGCCAAAAAGGGTGCGAGCGACTATTAGTGTTACCACTCTATCCACAATATGCTGCCGCCACCACAGGATCAACATGGGATGCTCTTGCCGACGCGCTCACATTATGGCGACGTGTACCCGATGTGCGTTTTGTTAGTCACTATCATAAACACACGGGTTATATTCGAGCACTCGCTAATAGTGTGCGTGAATACTGGGATACACACGGCAAACCCGATAAGTTACTGATGTCGTTTCATGGCATTCCACAACGCTATTTAGATAATGGTGATGCTTATCATTGCGAATGTCATGCCACAGGACGATTATTAGCTGAAGCCTTGGGCTTAAATAAGAATGAGTATCTTGTTAGCTTTCAATCTCTCTTTGGCAAAGAAGAATGGATTAAACCCTACACAGACATGACTATTAAAAGTTTACCTGCACAAGGTGTTAAAACATTACATGTTATTTGCCCTGGTTTTTCAGCAGATTGCTTAGAAACAGTCGAAGAGATTGATGTAGAAAATCGTGGTTATTTTATGGAAGCAGGAGGTGAAAACTTTCACTATATCCTCGCACTTAATAGTCGAAATGACCATCTTGATGCCTTAACTGATGTGATTAAACAACACGCTCAAGGTTGGGTAGAAACAGAAAACTTTAACGCACAATCGAATGCAACAGAACGTGCGACAACTTTAGCAAGAGCAAAAGAAATGGGTTGTCCGTTCTAAAAAATTAACAAAGCCTGCAAAGTGTTTGTAGGCTTTGTTATCTGTATTGTTATGAACCACCATCACTGACTAGTGCCCCATCTTGCACGTCCAACACTTCAACATCAAAATGCAATGTTTTACCTGCTAAGGGATGATTGGCATCAAGCTTAATGCCTGCGTCTGATACCTCTGTTACTTGAAATATTGCTGTTGTACCATCGGGCAATTCAGTTTGCACTTGCATACCGACTGCAAGTTCCATATCATCTGGAAAATTTTCGCGTTGTGCTGATAATAACATTCCTGCATTATGCACCCCATATGCATTCTCTGGTGCAACAGAAACCTTACCCGCAAATCCGACATCTTCACCATCTAAAAATGTTTCTAATCCGGGAACAATTTCACCTTCACCATGTACATATTCAAGCGGCTCATAACCAATCGAACTATCAATCAGCTCACCAGCATCATTGGTTAACGTATAATGCATCGAAACAATACAACCCTTGCGAATTTTCATAGCGGATACCCTAAAACTGTTTTAAAATCGATACCCATTATACCTAAGTGATACAACGAATATGAGACAGATTGTTCTAGATACCGAAACGACAGGCATTGACCCCAAAGAGGGACATAGAATTGTTGAAATTGGTGCGATTGAAATTGAAAATCGTCGTGCAACTGGACGAACCTATCATCAATACATTAACCCTAATCGTCATATCGATGATGAAGTGATTCGCATTCATGGCATTAGCAATGAGCGCGTTGCTAATGAACCTTACTTCGAAGCGATTGTAGATGAATTTATGGCATTTATTGAAGGCGCTGAACTGCTAATTCACAATGCTCCTTTCGATATCGGTCATCTAAATGCAGAACTAAACAGATTAGCTCATAATCCTTGGGGGAAAGTTGAGCAACACGCTAAAATTACAGACACCCTTGCTATGGCTAAAAAAGCCTATCCTGGACAACGTAATTCACTTGATGCGCTGTGCAAAAGACTCAGTGTTGATAATAGCAAACGTGAATTTCATGGTGCATTACTCGATAGTCAAATTTTAGCTGATGTCTACTTGGCTATGACAGGAGGACAATCGGGACTAGGCTTGAGTCATGAACCCGATACAAACGATAGCCAACAACATGGAACGGCACAAATAGCCAATGCGTTATTATCACAACTCCCCTTATTTGCTTTAAACTCCTCACAATACGAAGCACACTTGGCAATGATTAGCAAAATGCAAAAAAAAGCGTGTGTTTGGACAAAATATTACACTCATTAGCTAGCAGGATAGCCATAAGGCTCTGCGGCTTTACGCGCTGCCTCATCAACGCGCTCATTTTCGATATGACCACTGTGTCCACGCACCCATTGCCAATCGATTGTATGTGGCGCGGATGCACTCAATAAAGCTTGCCACAAATCGGGATTTTTAACTCCTTTAAATGCGCGCTTTTGCCATCCTGCCATCCATTCTGTCATCCCTTTTTGCACATATTGCGAATCGGTATAAAGGGTAACAGCACAGGGCGCTTTTAATGCATTTAATCCTTCAATCGCACCACTTAACTCCATACGATTATTCGTTGTATTTTTTTCTCCACCACTGACTATTTTCTCAACATCACCAAAACGTAATAATGCTGCCCAACCACCTGGACCTGGATTGCCAGAACAGGCGCCATCCGTAAAAATCTCAACTTGCTTCACGATTCACCTTTTCTGTTAAATTCCGACGCGCTAATTGTGGCAACAACGATTGCCAACGCCAACCATCACGCAAACCGATAAGCTTAACGCGCGATGTTTTTTTCTGTGCCATGAGTAGATATCCCTGAGAAAAAGGCACAGATAACCACGGCAACCAACGCTGCCATCCTTTTTGAGGATAAAAAGAAACTTTTTGAATTTCAAACCCTAATGTTTGCAAACCATCAACAACTCTTCCTGGCGAAAATACTGCTAATTGAGATGCTGCTAATTTATGTCGACCAAACCATTGTCCACGCCAAGCATTGGTAGGAAGAAAGCCCATAACCATAACGCATCCCTCACGAATTAAAACGCGGTCTACTTCTCGCAATAATGCATATGGATCATCAACCTGTTCTAATGTATGTTGCAATACGACTAAATCTACACTATCACTTTTAATGGCTAATTCTCGATAATCACAAACAACATCAACCCCTGATAACGCAACATCCGACAAAGTTATTTTATGACGAATTGGACACCGATCCCATGCTGATTTAAGTGAATAGGCTACTCCTAATTGTAAGGCGTAATAACCGAATTGTTTAGCTAATAGCGACTCTGCTAATAGCACTTGATGATTTACCAAGCCACTACACCAAGATGAATGGCAAAAAGCACGTAAAAATCGACTTAAATGCTGCATCTTATACCCTAATGATTGACCACAAGACAATGCTTGACTATTATGAACGAATAATCACAAAATATCCTTACAAATAGCTCCTTACTTAAAATGACATTATGAAAATTACAGGCATTCCAGCACTAGAAGACAATTATATTTGGATAATAACACAAGGTCATACGACTTTGGTTATTGATCCAAGCGAGGCACAACCTGTTATTGACTGGCTTATTGAACAACAGCGTGAACCAACAGCAATACTTATCACCCATGATCATTATGATCATATTGGTGGCATTTTTGATTTATGTCAGCATTATAATGCGCTTTCTGTTTATGCCAACACAGGCATAACACTAGCAACGCCCTATACGCCACTTACCAGCTCAAGCATTATTAATATTGATGGTATTGATATTGAAATATTAGATTTATCGGGGCACACACCCAATCAAATAGGCTTTTATCTTGCAAAAAATAACAGCTTATTTTGTGGTGATGCATTATTTTCTGCTGGCTGTAGTAAATTGTTCAATGGGGGCACAGCTAAGCAAATGGTAGCAACACTCAATCGTATTACTGCACTACCTAGTAATACTTATATTTATTGTGCTCACGAATATACACTTGCTAATTTACGCTTCGCACACATTGCAGAACCTGAGAATAATGAAATTAAAGAAAGACTTGCAAATACCATTTTATTACGTCAACAAAATTTACCCACAGTCCCCTCGTTATTAAGCGTTGAGCTGGCAACAAATCCATTTTTAAGAACAGAAACAAGTAAATTACATCATACTATTGATGCCTATTCTGATATAAAAACTACCAACCCAGTGACGCGATTTACTTATTTAAGAGCGTGGAAAGATAAACTTGATGCAACAGGCATATTGGAAATAATATAATGAAATTACTCATACCCTCCATTCTACTCATTATCATACAGATTTCAGGATGTAGTACACTACCAGAAATAGATGAGTACACTTTTTCAACAGCTAATGAAGAAAATAAAAATAAGTCTGTTCTTGATTATAGTTTAACAGAACTTAAGGAAATTGATTTAACACAAAGCAATAATGATATAGAAGATTCAGAAAGTATATGGCAAAGCATTACCGAAGGTTATCAACTTGACCAAGGCGTTAATCCTCGCATACAGCGCGAAATTGATTTTTATCGTACTCATCCTAAAGCTATTCCAGATGTTTTAACGCGGGCACATCCTTATTTGTACATGATTCTTAATGAAATTAAAAAACGTAATATGCCTACAGAAATTGCTTTACTACCCGTTATAGAAAGTGCATTTCATACCAGAGCACTCTCTAGTGCCAATGCATCGGGTATGTGGCAATTTATGGCAGAAACAGCACATGTTCGCGGTATTAAAAATGACTGGTGGTTTGATGGAAGACGTGATGTTTATGTCTCAACTAACGCTGCACTAGATTTACTGCAACACTTACACGATCGCTTAAATAATGACTGGTTATTGGCCTTAGCAGGCTATAATTGGGGAGCACTTAGTGTTCGTAAAGCAGTGCAAAATAATAAAGCCAAAGGACTACCGACTGATTATTGGAGTTTAAAACTTCCAAGTGAAACTCAACGTTATGTTCCCAAATTGCTTGCCATTGCAAAAATGATTCAAAAACCTGAAGAATATAAACTCAGCTTACCTGATGTTCCTAATATACCTTATTTAACACGCATTGAAATTGACCAACAAATTGATTTATCTACTGCAGCACAAATGGCAGATATGAGTTGGGATGAGTTTCATCGTTTTAATGCTGGACACAAACGCGTCACTACCGATCCAGGAAGTAGTACTCATGTATTAGTACCTATTGATAAAGTTAGAACTTTTGCAATTAGTCTTACTAAATTTACACCACAAACGCAAGCCAACTGGATTTCATACAACATTAATAGTGGTGATAATATTGAATCCCTTGCTGCACGCTACGATACAACCAGTAGTGCGATTCTTAAAGTAAACAATCTTAAACAAGTACCACAAGTAGGGCAGGTTTTGTTAATCCCTGTTGGTCAAAAAGAAATTGAGCAACAAACGCAAACGACAGCACAAACAACCCTAGCAGCGGCAAGTTCGGTAGAGGCGCACGAACAAACGAACAAACATGCCCTAATAGAAAAAAAATTATTAACTAACAATCATCACAAAATCACACATATTTTAAAATCTAAACAACCGCTTGGATGGCTTTCAAAACACTATGGTGTTTCACTAGAAACATTAGCACGCGCCAACAACATTACTGCCAAAACTGTTCTACGTGTCGGGCAGTCCATTATTATTCCTTTAAAAAAAGTGATTCGTATTGATGCAAAAAAAGGCGATACGTGGACTAACATTGCAAAAAGAAACGCAATGCCAACCTATTTATTATTAGAGTTTAATAATGCTAAAGAAAAAGATCACATTAAATTAGGGCAAGTTATTAACATCCCTATATTGCGATGAGCCCGTGAATTCAACAACAATTACTCGCATTTCGCGACAATGGTATTCAAGTAGCAATAGATGATTTTGGTACGGGGCACGATGGGATGTGATTATGGGTAAGGTTATTTTTTCTCTCACCCACTTTCTACTGATGAATTTACCAGTTTATTAACGCAATATGTATGCTAATGAGCAAGCCTAGCCTGCAAATATCGATGTGGCGCACTGGCTAGTAAGGCTTTTGTGTAAGCTTGTTGCGGTCTCTCAAGAATATCTTCTGTCGCACCTGTCTCGACAATTTTGCCAGCTTGCATGACGGCAACGCGATGCGCAATCCTTGGTACAATCGACAAGTCATGAGTAATAAACAAATAAGAAACCCCCATTTTTTGTTGTAACTCATCGAGTAAATCTAAAATTTGACCACGCACTGTGACATCTAATGCACTGGTCGGCTCATCACAAATAATCAACTTAGGCTCAACTGCTAAAGCACGCGCAATACCAATACGTTGACGCTGTCCGCCCGAAAACTCATGCGGATAGCGATGCTGATGCGCCGCATCCAAGCCAACCAAGCTAAGTAATTGTGCTACACGCTCTGCACGCACCTCAGGCAAACCAACATTAAGACTATCCATTCCCTCACGAATAATCTTACCTACCGTCATACGTGGATTAAAGGCACTGTAGGGGTCTTGAAATACCACTTGCAACGATTTACGCACAGGACGCATGGCGCGCTCATTCAACTCTAACAACGACTGACCCAAAAAGCTTATTTGCCCTTGTGCAGGGATTAGACGTAATAACGCTTGTGCCAGTGTTGTTTTACCACAACCAGACTCACCTACCAATGCTAAGGTCTCACCTTTGGCAATATATAGTGCTACACCATCTACTGCCACAGTATCAGGCTGCTTACGCAGTAACCATCCTTTACGACGACCAGAAAAAGCAACACGTAAATTATGTGTCTCTAAGACAGAATCACGATTAGCCACAGCAGCACGAAATGCTTGCGTTGGCAACGCATTAGCAATAAGGCGCTTTGTATAATCATGATGTGCTGACTTAAAAAAATTTTCAACAGGTAACACTTCAAGCAGTTTACCCTGCAACATCACCCCTACTCGATGCGCAAGCTGTGCAACCAACCCCATATCATGCGTAATAAATAATACTGCCAAGCCGCGTGCTTTTTGAATCGATAATAATAAATCAAGTACTTGTGCCTGAATCGTCACATCTAGCGCAGTAGTGGGTTCATCAGCAATCAACAACTCTGGCTCGCCCGCTAATGCCATAGCAATCATGATACGTTGCTTTTGTCCGCCAGAAAGCTGATGTGGATACCAACTCATACGCTCTTCTGGATTGGGAATGCCCACCTCAGAGAGTAATGCAATAACGCGCTGTCGCCGTGCTTGCCCACGTAATGCAGTGTGTAACTGTAAGACTTCACTAATCTGAGCACCGACACGCATTAACGGATTCAAAGCAGTCATCGGCTCTTGAAAAATCATACCAATACGTCCGCCACGAATAGATTGCATTCGCTGCTCAGGTAACATATTAATGGCTTGTGCATCCAACATAATCTGACCTGATAAAGTCATGCTATGCGATAATAGTCGCATAATCGATAAAGCGGTCAATGACTTACCCGATCCCGATTCACCGACAAGCGCAAAAATTTCGCCTTTAGCCACACTAAAAGAGATATCGTCAACGAGCTTGCGACTATCTTTCAACGTAACAGAAAGATTTGTCAGCGTTAATAATGGGTGATTCACTCAACAATCCGCTTCAAGTTCTGTTTTGGCATCTAACATCAATCAGCTACTCACAATCATCACTAATCCTGTTATGAGTA
>CAMCGI010000052.1 GCA_945874205.1 Francisella tularensis subsp. holarctica | reverse complement strand
CGGCAAAAGATGCAGCATCCGCCTTGTTGTTGGTTGTCGAATTAACAGCCGATTGACCGTAAACCGTGTTAACCGTGGTTGCGCTTGTAATCATATTGATTTCTCCTATATAAGTTACACGATAACAAGCAACATTAATGCCATTTTTTAGATAAAGGCAACTTGATTGACTACAGTAACACCTTCTCTACACCACCGTTTTTAATCTGCTCGATGAACTTATCTTGCCAACCAGCACCCAACCAATTGGCTGCCATTTCGACCACGATATAATCGGTATCCACACCCGTGCTATCGCTATAACGGTTTAAGCCCTGCTGACAGGCAGGGCAAGAGGTGAGAATTTTAACCTTGCCTTTCTCTGCCTTGCCTTCTTGACCTGTTAAATCATAAATGCCTTGCATAATCTCTTCTTCTTTGCGGAAGCGTAGCTGCGTCGAAATATCGGGGCGAGATACCGCTAAGGTACCCGATTCACCACAACAACGGTCGGAGTCGATCACTTCGGTTGCCATCAGCGCCGATGCCACTTTGAGCGGATTATGGTGCTTCATTGGTGAATGGCAAGGGTCGTGATACAGATACTTCACGCCTGTTGCTTGATTGAGCTTCAAGCCTTTTTCCATTAAATACTCATGAATATCCATGAGGCGACAACCAGGGAAAATCTGCACGAATTCATATTTCAGCAATTGGTCTAAACAGGTTCCGCAAGACACCAGCACCGTTTTAATGTCTAGGTAGTTCAGTGTATTGGCAACACGGTGGAACAAAGCGCGATTTTCGGTGGTGATTTGCGTGCCTTTAGCCGCATTACCTGCTGCCGTCTGCGGATAACCACAGCACAAATAGCCTGGGGGCAGAATCGTCTGAGCGCCTGCTTCCGAGAGCATCGCCAAGGTAGCTAAACTAACATCACTGAATAAACGCTCAGAGCCGCAACCAGGGAAATAGAAGACAGCTTCTGACTCTTCCGTTACCTTGTCGGAATTGCGGATAATTGGAATAATTGTCCCTTCTTCTAAGCCTAATAACGCACGCATAGTCGGTTGTGCGCCACCAATATTTAAGGGTTTTCGCACAAAATGAATGACCTGCTGCGATACTGCTTGTGGTTTATTGGTCGAGCGCACTTTAGCTGATGATTTGCCCAACAAACCCAGCGCTTTAAAGGTGTAATGCCCGATTTGTTGCGCGTAAGAAGCCCAACCCAATAAGGTTTTGCGCATGATACGAATCGGTAACGGGTTCTTGCTGTTCAGGTATAAGAAAGCGGCCTTAGCTGCCCACGCGGTGCGCTTTTGTCCTTTTTCGGTCAGGATTTTGCGCATGCGCATGGTGACATCACCAAAGTCGATGTTAACAGGGCAAGGATTGGCACAGTGATGACAGACGGTACAGTGGTCGGACACATCGTTCATGGCATCGAAATGATGCACCGATACGCCACGACGGGTTTGCTCTTCGTACAAGAAGGCTTCGATCATCATGCCTGTTGCTAAGATTTTATTACGTGGCGAATAGAGCAAGTTGGCGCGCGGAATGTGTGTCTGACAGACAGGCTTACACTTACCACAACGCAAGCAATCCTTGATGTCATCGTTAAGTGCGTCCAGTTCCGACGCTTCTAAAATCAGGGCTTCTTGCTTCACCAAATCGAGCGAGGGCGTGTAGGCATTGTGCAAACCAGAACCAGCCATCAGCTTGCCACGGTTAAACCAACCGTCAGGATCAACCTTGTGTTTATACTCAGCAAAAGCTTGCACCTTGTCTGCTTCCAGATACTGCATTTTGGTTAAGCCGATACCATGCTCGCCCGAAATCACGCCATCTAGGTCTTTTGCCAAGTCCATAATGCGATCAACCAAACGGTCAGCCTCACAAATCATTCCGTAATCGCTGGAGTGAACAGGGATATTGGTATGCACGTTACCATCGCCTGCGTGCATATGCGTTGCAACAAACAAACGCAGATTGCGCTGTTTAGCATGAATGGCTTCGAGCTTTTGCCAGACGGCATCGTATTCATGTCCTGCAAAAAGTTGCTTCATTTTTTTAGCAACTTCTTGACGATAAGACACCAACAACTCACGACGTAATAAAGCTTCAAATAACGATTCTTCGCGTGAGGCTAAAGGCGCATCGACTTCGAGCAACAACGTGGTGTGCTGATTGATTGGCTCATCCATTTTATCGAGCAACCCTTGCCAGCGTGTTTGCACACGCGCAATATGGGCTAATGCCTGTGCTTTTTTACCTTTTTCGCCTAACCAAAAGGCTTGCGCGTCATCATCGTTACTCAGTTCTTCTGCTACGACCAAGCTATCCGCTTGTTCTTGTAAAAACTCAGTACATAATTTAAGCGTTGCAATCTTATTTTTAATCGACTGTTCGATATTTAAGCGCTCAATCCCTCGGTTGTAATCATTCAGGCGTGGAATCGGAATCACCACGTCTTCATTAATTTTAAAGGCATTGGTATGGGCAGAAATGGCGGCTGTGCGCGAACGGTCGAGCCAGAAACGCTTACGCGCTTCGGGCGATGTTGCCATAAAAGTTTCTGCACCACGCGCACTTGCCATATCGATGACTTGATTGCATACTGCTAACAATGCCGCTTCATCGTTGCTAACAATATCTGCTAGCAAAATCATCTTCGGACGCTGACGACGGTTTGCTTTGGTAGCGTATTTCACCGCTTTAATGTAACGCTCATCAAGATGTTCTAACCCTGTTAGTAACACGCCTGTTTTGGCAGTAGCATCCATAAATTGAGTTATTTCATCAATCGCAGGCACAGCCATGCTCAAATCTGAGCCGAAAAACTCCATACACAAAGTACGAATGTATTGGCTATCGGGATAAAGCACAAAACGCGCTGAGGTGATTAAGCCATCACAACCTTCTTTTTGAATACCTGGTAAGCCCGACAAAAACTTATCGGTTACATCTTTACCTAGCCCGTCTTTACGTAACGATGCCCCTTTCATCTCGATGGTACGTGGCGCACCCAATGGCGTATGACCGTCGCTAGAGATTTCTTGCGCGATAAACGTCACCGTTTCTTGTTCGTGAATCTTACCAAGATTGTGATTGTGGCGCGTCACTTCTAACCAAGTGCCTCGCGGCGTTACCATCTTCCACGACACGAGGTTATCCAGTGTCGTTCCCCAACGCACCGCTTTTTTACCGCCTGCATTCATCGAGATATTACCACCGATGGTCGAGGCATCAATTGATGTCGGGTCAACAGCAAAAATCAGCTTGTTTTTTTCTGCTAAGTCAGCAACGCGACGCGTGACCACACCCGCACCCGTGCGCACCGTGGCGACTTGCTTAGCACCAGAAGCAGGCAACTCGAATTGCTCAACTCCTGATAAAAATTCTAATTTTTCGGTATTAATTACCACCGATTTCGATTCGAGCGGAATCGCGCCACCTGTGTAGCCTGTACCGCCCCCACGTGGAATCATGGTTAGTTCTAACTCGATACAGCCCTTCACAATATCCAGCACTTCCGCTTCAGTATCAGGGGAAACAACCACCAACGGCAACTCAACACGCCAATCGGTGGCATCGGTGGCATGACTAACACGCGCCAAACCCGAAAAGTCGATATTATCAGGATGGGTGACTTTACTTAAGCGTTTGAGCACCTGCACGCGCAAGGCTTTTTGCTCATCGAACCAACGATCAAAGTGGGTAACGGCATGGGTCACGCGATCTAATAACTGACGCGCTAATTCATTTCCATTCAATCGTCCTTCCACTTGTTTTAAGCGATGGTGCATAGCATCAACGAGCTTTTGCCGACGTTTAGGGTTTTCTAATAAGTCGTCTTGCAGATAGGGATTGCGATTGACCACCCAAATATCACCCAACACCTCAAACAACATCCGTGCCGAGCGCCCTGTGGTGCGACCTTCACGTAATTGCTCGATAATATGCCACGAATCTTGCCCCAACAATCTAGCGACAATTTCTTTATCCGAAAAAGACGTATAATTATAAGGGATTTCTCTAATGCGATCTTGGGGTTGCATAGTGGGTGTGCCTCGCAGCTAAACCTGAAAAAAGGGATTGATTTTACCATAGAACAAAGCAGCAAGGGATATTGCTTTTTTGAATAACACATTAAAACAATCAATAATCATTCGTCAAAATAGATCGCATTAACATAGACACACCAAAGATGCAGCGTTATTAATTATGTGCTATAGATTAATTCTATTTATCAAGTCATAAGTTTACGTTATATAATATTTTTGGGCGATTAGCGAGACTACCTTAAAAAGGAAAACAGATGCAACAAAAGCAATTTATGGATAAATATCCTATTTTTGAACTAACACTGAGCAAAAATGAATGTCGTTTTAATACGTCAGGTGAAATTTTTGATTATTTGATGGCACAAATCACGTCTCATCCCAAAGCCAAGTTTATTGCACAATTCGATCATCTGGCACACACGCAAGCGATCGACGGTGAAATCAATGCAGAGATATTTGCTGCGGGTCACATTATTTTTTGCTTCGGCATGAAGCTACCCAACGCGCAAGTGATGGCAGTACGCCCACGCAGCATCGCGGTAACCGAGTTTGCTGACCATTTTGTGATTAACTTTATGGAACCGCCTATGCCTGTTGCTACCGAAGCAATGGAAAGCTGGGTGAAAGCACTACAAAAGTGATGCGACGTGAAAGGCTCGAAGATTCGAGCCTTTTTTATTCAAACCAGCGCAACTGCCCTTCCATTTTATTAATGAGTATACAAAATTAACTCGCAAAACAACGCTGAAAGACAGTCGTCAATATCGCTGTCAACTTTTTAAAGTCAATTGGCTTGCTAACAAAATCGTTCATACCTGCTTCATAGCATGCTTGCTGATCTTCGATAAAGGCATTAGCGGTTAGTGCAATAATATAAGGCTGAACTAACTTAGGCATCGCACGAATATGACGCGTTGCTGTTAATCCGTCCATATTTGGCATTTGCATATCCATTAAAATAACATCATATATTGTTCGCTCAACCGCTGCTAACGCTTCGATACCGTCACTCGCGCTATCAGGTGCAATACCTAAGCGTTGTACAAACTTCGTCGCTAATAGTCGATTAACCGCATTATCTTCTACAATCAATAAACGTAAACGCGATAAGTCTTGCTGAGAAACAAGTGCTTGAAAACTGGTTTTTTCTTGAATATCGACAGGCGGTGCATAAAAAGTAAAATGAAATGCAGACCCTTCACCAAGCTGACTATCGACCCAAATGCGACCCTGCATAAAACTAACCAAACGACCACAAATCGCTAACCCCAATCCTGTACCACCGTATTGACGTGTAATTGATGTGTCTGCCTGAGTAAAAGCTGTAAATAATTTTGCTTGCACTGTTTTGGTCATACCAATGCCCGTATCACGCACTGTTACCTGATATACATCGGTATCGAGTGTTTTATGCAATGACAAGGACACACTTCCCTGATGGGTAAACTTAATCGCATTTGAAACAAGATTAAATAACATCTGGCGAAGTCGTGTCGAATCCCCTAATACTTGTTCAGGTAAATCAGCATCCAACTCAATGAATAAAGATAAACCCTTGCTCGTTGCTTGCATGCGAAAAAGATCAGCAACATCGCTTATCAATGCTGTCAAATTCAGAGGTATTTGCTCTAACAAGAGTTTGCCAGCTTCAATTTTAGAAAAATCCAAAATATCATTGATAATGGTTAATAATGTGTGCCCACTCGCCTGCAAAACACTAATTAAATGTTGTTGTTCATCATTTAAAGGGGTTTCCAATAACAAATTCGTCATACCCAAAACACCATTCATGGGTGTGCGAATTTCATGGCTCATCGTGGCTAAAAAATCGCTTTTAGCCAGTGTTGCTGCTTGGGCTTTCTCTAGGGCGCTTGCTAACTCTTGCGTGCGCTCTTGCACCTTGGTTTCTAAGGTGTTGGTTAATTGGCGTAGCTCTTTTTCAAGCTGATAATGCTGTGTCATATCTTTAGAAGTGACCAATACGTGCTGTCTATCATGCATCAATGCCAAAGACATATTCACAATAAGCTGTTTACCATCTTTAATCACGCAAGTTTTAATAAAGTCTTTAACATAACCTTCATTGATAACCTGTTGTAAACTTATCTTGCTACGCTCTAAATCCTCTGGTAGGGTTAACATCATGCAGCTAGTGCGCAATAACTCTGCACGCGTAAAACCTGTCATCTCTAAATAGGCGTTGTTGGCTTGCAAAAAAGCAGTGGTATGCACATCCAAAATGGCAATACCATCCTTAGCACCATGATAAATCGCTTCAAACCGTTCTTTTTGTTCACGCAACTCTTTAGTTCTTAGCGCAATATTTTCGTGTAAGTGCTTTTTTTCGTTCTCCCAAGCACGATAAAAAGTGACTGTATTGACTGCATTCGATAAATGCGTAATTAAATTTTGTAGCACGATTTGTATCGCGGTATTGTCAATAGATATATTCGGTGTTTCCTGTGCATTGCCCACCACAATCATTCCGAAAGGTACTTCGACATCACCACCAAATAAATCAATAAAAGCTTCTTCTAAAAAAATACTTTTTAACAGTTTAGCAACTAACTCGTTGGGTCGACGTGGTGTATGGATCATTGGTTCGTCAGCAAGACGCAAGGTTTCGATAATTTCTCCCGAAAGCAAGAGGTTAATCATACCCAAAACTTTTTGCTGCATGGGATTATCGTAGCCACGGTGATAAGCAACTTTAAACAACCCTGTTTTATCATCATGTACAAACAACAGGCAACGCTGATAAGGCAACACATTAGTTGTAAAGGTTAGCACTAACTTAGCAATATCATCGATACTGCTCGTTTCGTTTACACGCTTCCAATCCTGATGAAGGCGTTTAAAATAATCGATGTGATTGTCGACAATATTTGTCATATCACTCATTATGGGCACTACTAATAACCTCAAAAAACATCATGACAAAGGTATACCAGTGATATAACGCATGACTAAGCTTGTTTACAAATACACTTCTACTTCTAAATAGTCATCGCCACAGGCAATACTTTTAGTCATTTTGGTTTTGTATTTAACCTTAGCACGTCGCATCTGGCGAAAACCTTCTTCAGTATTAATGACCTCACCATTCACTAAGTCTGTGTTGTAAACCAACTGCATTAATCCTGTAAAACCGCCACTGTTTGCCCAATGAACTGGATACTTACTGGCACCATACATGCGTAAATGACTCAAGTCTTCAAAGTCATTGTAATTACGAAATACTGCATGCTCTTTCGATAGTTCAACTGCTGTATGATAACCCCAACCCATGGTATTTACTACGGATGCCAAGCCCTTAATCCAGTCTTCACGTGTTTTAAGAAAGGGCTTAACGACCGTGTTCCACTCTTCCGATACCATCAAACCACCGTAGGTAAAGAAACCACAGGCATGACCTGCCTCTAGCAATAACTCTCCTGCGAGGGTTTCACCATATTCGCCTGCAACTTCACTCATTGCACGCACAAACTCAAACTGTAAACGATTGATATAATCACTTTGGTTGCGCACCAAATACACGCCAAAAGCAGGAATAAACCCTTCTTCGTTACCAACAAATAACGCATGAGCCCCTAAAAAGGCATTAGTCACAGCCTCTTCATGTTCCCAACCAATCGACAATTTAGGAACATCTTTAAACACTGTCGGCTGTTTGGCTGGATAGGTTGCAAAGTTACCTTCACCAAAGGATATAACATGGGTATTATACGCTTCTCCAGATGCCATACAGGCAGTTTGCTCTGCATGAATATCCGAGAGATTTTTTTGATAAATCACCGCATATGCGCCAGCAAGATAGCCTGTGGTGTAATAGTCGACAGGCTTGTCACTTTTTTCAAATTTTATGAGCCATGTTTTTGAAAAGAAAGATTTGTAAGTGTTCAGTGTCACCCCTGTTTCATTCATACCGCTTAAGTCAATCAAACCATAACCGAATGCTTTATACATTGACTCAGCCATTTGCTTGCTTTGCGCCACATCAAGCCCTAGGCACACGTTACTCAGTTGATGATAAGCCGCATCAGCAGCAGAGCCAATCAAAAAACGACGGCTATCAATATAGGTTGCATCCAAAATTGAGCGCTGTAGATAGTTAACATAATGATGACAATGAAAAATCATCGACTCACCTGCAACATCTAAACAATTGTGCTCTTTATCGAATTCGTACTGATGAATATCAAACATAACCTACCTCACTCATCGCAACACGTTAAGCCCGTTAACGCCTGCGCCACACCACGAATATGTTGGTATAACTCGTTTGGCACCTCCAGCGTTACTGCTTGATCAATGCTATCTGATGTCATTTTTTGTCCATGCTTAATTAACTCAGGCAAAATACGCACCAAAATACGATCAACAATTTTTGCTTCGCCATTGGCTTTTGCGCAGGTAAAAATTGGTTTTACATCTTTCACAACATTATCCTTTTTAGCAATATATCTGAAAACAACGAAGACAACGAAGACAACGAAGACAACGAAGACAAAAAAGAGCGCACACGTTTACGATTAAACCTTATAGTATTCGCGATACCACTCAACAAACCGACGCACACCCTCTTCGACAGGCATCGCTGGCTTATAACCGACATCATTGATAAGGTTATCGGCATTGGCAAAGGTATCAGGCACATCACCTGCTTGTAAGGGCAATAAATTTAGCTCTGCTTTTTTACCTAAGCATTCTTCTAATACTTCAATATAGCGCATGAGTTTTACTGGCTGATTATTGCCAATGTTATACACACGCCAAGGTGCTTTACTGGTCGCAGGATCAGGATTCATACCATCCCAATTGAGATTAGGTTGCGCATTATGGTCAAGTGCAGCGACCACACCATTAGCAATATCATCGACAAAGGTAAAATCACGCGTATGATTACCGTGATTAAAGACATTAATCGGCTTACCTTCGATGATATTTTTAGCAAACAAAAATAACGCCATATCTGGGCGACCCCAAGGACCATAAACGGTAAAGAAGCGCAAACCTGTTGTCGGCATATTGAATAGATTAGAATAGCTGTGCGCCATTAGTTCATTTGCTTTTTTGGTTGCTGCATAAAGTGTTAAGGGATGATTGGCACTATTATGTTCTGAAAATGGCATTGCCTCATTTGCACCATACACCGAGCTAGTGCTAGCATAAACCAAATGCTGCACATTGTGATGACGACATCCTTCTAAGATATGCAAAAAGCCTGTAATATTACTTTCAACATAGATATGTGGGTTTTCAATGGAATAACGCACACCTGCTTGCGCAGCTAAATGAACAACTTTATCGAACTTTTCTTTTTCAAATAATGCTTCCATTGCAGCACGATCAGCTAAGTCAAATTTAACGATACTAAAATTGGGTTTCGCTTCCAATCGTGCCAATCGTGCTAACTTTAAATTAACATCATAATAGTCATTGATATTATCAAGACCAACAACTGTATCGCCTCGATCTAGTAAAATATGCGATACGTGTGAGCCAATAAAGCCTGCTGCACCTGTTACTAAGACTTTCACTGCTTAAATTCCTTCGATAATGAATAATCAATTAACCTGATAACTATTATCTGCTACGCCGATGTGTTTTGTATAGTGTATGAAGGTCATCAGATAAAGAATTTACCCATAAAAACAATATGACAACTTATCACGCCAATGGAACATACAGCATACTTAATATGCTCTATTTCATGCTTTAGCTTTTAAAAAATCGCGCTGTTAACCCCTATAATTTGCTACAATCAAAAAATATTTTATAACAAAGATGCCTTACCATGAAAACACTGATTAATCGTCGCCAATTTCTAAGTGCATTGATTGCAACAGCGTTTGTACCTAGCTTTGCTTTTGCTGAAAATAGTGAGTTGCTTATTTATTGTGGTATTACTATGGTAAAACCTGTTAGTGAAATGGCACTTGAGTTTGAAAAACAACATGGTGTTAAAGTAAATATTAGTCAAGGTGGATCAGAGGACTTGTATAAAAGCCTTAAATCAAGTCAAAAAGGTGATATTTATCTACCTGGTGAACCGTCTTTTCGTACTAAATATCTCACTGAAGGGTTGTTAGGCGACTTCAAAACTATCGGTTATAACCAAGCTGCTTTGTTCGTGCGCAAAGGAAATCCTAAAAACATCATCGCGGATATTCAGCAACTTTTGCGTAGCGATCTAACTGTCTTAGTAGCAGCAGAACATCAAGGTAGTATTGGCTCAGAAACAAAGCGTATTCTTAAGCAAGCAGGCATTTATGATCGTGTTGTTGATAATGCTGCACAGGTTTCTCCCGACTCACGTACAATTAATGCGGCACTAAAAAAGGGAGACGCTGATATTACGCTAAATTGGCGAGCTACCGCTTTTTTCCCTGACAATCGCCCCTTTATTGATATTGTTGACTTGCCCATTACGATTGCAGAACCGCAAGCATTATTAATGAATTTAATTACGACAAGCAAACAAAAAGAACTGGCTCAAAAATTTATTGATTATGCAGCGGGTTCTGTCGGACAAGCGATTATGCGTAAGCATGGATTTTTAGATAATACTACTCTGTCATGATGATAAAAAAAACACCAATAACCACTTCAGCCTTGCGTGTATTTTTACTGCAAGGCGTTTTTATTATTGGGTTTTTAATGGTTTTTGGACTAGAACAAGTATTCTCTAATCTTATTAAGGAGCTAGATCAGGTAAGCAAAAATGAACGTGCACGTTTATTTATTGGCGAGCAAATTTTACATGATATTGAAATCGTTGAAATGGATGTCTATCGCATGGCTATTTCAACAGGTAACAATGCCCAACTGCGCTTTGAGAATGCTATTCGTGAACAGGTTGAACACTTGCACCAGAGCTTAAACGTTTTGCGTTATGGTGGTAGTGTTAGTCGTATTATTTATCTTAATTTGGAATCAGCTGACCAAATGGTCAAAACTGTTACCTATTCGCCAGATGCTTCCAAAGCTTACGCAATGGAGCTCATTGAACTAGAGCCTTTAATCGATGAAATACTCGAAAAAACACCTGTATTACGCCAATTGCTCGAAGCGAGAGAGCATCAACGTC
>CAMCGI010000051.1 GCA_945874205.1 Francisella tularensis subsp. holarctica | reverse complement strand
AGCCGCCCAATCAATCACCGCATGTAACATCTGTTTGTCCGAAGCAACTTGTGAAAAATACTTTCGCTTTGGGAAAGGTGTTCCATCATCAAACTCGGTGTCCTCAAAGTTTTCATAGTTGATGTAGCTTCCTAAAACGCTATCAAAATGATAAGAAGCTTCACCATATTTTTTGCATTGAACAAAAATAGCATCCTCATCAAGCCCTGAGGGTAAGAGTCCACAACGATATTCAGAGGCTGTAAACATTGTTACCCAATCATTGTTTTCATACAGCTCTGGATATAAAGCATGGATCATGGCAAGAAACAACGTCAGATCTGTTCCATCTAAATCAATGCGCTCTATGGCATCTGCTTCATTGTATAAGTGTTTTGCACGCAACCACTTAGCCAATTGACCATTGTGAAGATAGGCAATTAGCTCCGTGGAGTAAAAGGCTCGTAACTCATCTAATGTATCAATTGTAATATCATCTAAGATGATTCTTGGAATTGGTTTTGACATAAAAAGAACTCATTGAATCTCATGCTAACAAATTGATTATTATGAGATATAAATATATTAAAAACTAGTAAGAACTCTTACCCCATTTAGATCTAGCTACAAGATTAATTTTCTTCGCGATAGAGATTATCAATACTAATATCCAAGTCATCATTTAAGACTGTGCATTCTGTCCTGATTGTATATTGGTCAATTTTTTGGTATGCAAACCAAACCCTAAAAGTTAGCATTATCCGACAATTATCTTCCTCAAAAATATATAGATACCCTGCATAATGAGTATTTTCATCTGGATCAGTACGAACATCTCCACCTTCCTCCAGTGACAGTTCGTTTGCTTCAACAATTCGCTCTTGTCCATTGCAAAGAATGGTTAAGGTTCCCGTTATTCCCATTTTAAATACCGCTTTAAGTTAATTTGTATTGAATAAAATGCCTTGTACGCAACTTAATGCTTCACTATATTGCTGAATTAGCCAACTTTTTCAACAAAAATAACTTTTTTAACTTTTGCGCCACGAGGCAATCTGTTTTTTGCTTCTGTTAGCGCATCATTCTTATCGTCTGCATCAATAAAGAAATCTTCTCTGTATTCTTTACCATTAAGTTCAATCCATAAAGCTACGTTATATCGATACATGACTCTCATCTCCTATTTGAAAAAAATCTGAATAAATTGTACCAAAATAAACTACTTTGTTACATAGATAAACAACAATAGTGTAAATATTGTTGTTTTTTAATCTAACTTCCTGTTACATGAATGAAGCACAAATGTTTACGAAGCGTCTGCGGCAAGCAATGCAAGATGCAGGCTATGAAGTAAGACCTGTAGTATTAGAGCGTGAATTTAATTTGCGCTACTGGGGGCGATCTGTATCTTTTCAAGCGGTGCGTCGTTGGTTGCAAGGTGAAGCTGTGCCTACGCAAGACAGATTGCAAGTATTAGCAGAATGGTTGTGCGTGGATGCTCACTGGCTGAGGTTTGGTGAAAGCTTAACTGTGTCGGTTAATGAAAAGCCTGCGCAATGGAACAGCAAGCTTGCCCCTGAGGAGCGCGAAGCCATCGAGGCGTTTTTGGCATTGCCGCCCGATAAGCGCAAGCTATTCGGGCAGTTGATGAAGGCATGTGGGAAGTAAAAAATTACGATTTACCGTCTTGCTCATCAAGCAAGTCTAAAATTGCCAAGGCTTTCTGAGTATCGCCACGCGATGCGCGAACTTTGAAACGATTTTCTACATCCCAATTAGCTAGGGTTTGCACGCTTAATTGCTCGAACAGTTTGTTTAAACTTTTACCCTGCTGTTTCGCCAACGATTTTAAACGTTGTGCTGTTTCGTCGGGTAGTCTGACGGTTAATGCTGCCATTACAGTTGCTCCAAAAAAACATCTGGCGTTAGAATGCGAAGATTAGGAAAAAATAGCACGCAACAATCGACGAAATGTCCCCGCATGAGAGCGAAGTGCTGAAACAAACACATTAGTATCTAACACGATTTTCATAGAATGACTTCATATATGACATCATAGACTCAGAATATCATTAATTAATGATTTAATGCAAGCTGTTCGGGCAGTTGATTGATGGTGTGTGGGAAGTAAAAAATGATGACTTGACGATAGTCCCATAGCGGGATTACTATTGTTGGCATGAGAATAATTGCCTTATCTACCTTAAAAGCCTTTTGGGAAACCAACCCAACCTATAGCGATGCAATCGAGCCAGCTTTGGCATGGTATCGTTATGCGTTAAAGGCAACGTGGAAAACCCCTAATGAACTTAAAGAAGCGGTAAGAAATGTTAGCATCTTGAAGGATGGACGTGCTGTTTTTAATATTGCGGGCAATAAGTATCGGTTGGTTGTGTGGATCAATTATGAGTTTGGCGTGGTCTATGTGCGATTTATTGGTACACATGCTCAATATGATTCCATTGATGTGCAAACAATTTAAAGGATTGAATATGAATATTAAACCCATAAAAACAGAACAAGACTATCGTGCAACCTTAATTCAAATTGAATCGCTGATGATGGCAAAAGCAAATACACCAGAAGGCGACGCGCTAGATGTGCTGGTGACGCTGGTCGAAGCATATGAGCGTCAGTATTATGCCTTGTCTTTGCCTGACCCGATTGAAGCGGTTAAATTTGAAATGGAGCGACGAGGACTAACGGCAAAAGACCTAGTACCAATGATTGGTAAACCAAATCGTGTTTCTGAAGTATTAAATCGCAAACGCGGTTTATCGCTTGCGATGATTCAACGCTTACATTCGATGCTTGGTATTCCAGCAGAATCACTCATTAGTAGTCGTTACTAACACGAGATAGCCCAACAAGCGCAAGCTGTTCGGGCGGGCAGTTGATTAAGTGAGCTTAATCTGGTAATGGAAAAAATAAATGATTTGCCGGCTTCATTGCCTGTGCGTGTTGCGAAAGCTGTGCCTTTAGCCTGTTCTTTTTTGGATAGTACACATCATTTATGGCGATTAGAAACGCTCGATGCTCGCACGCTATTTCTTAAGGTGGTGCAAAATACATCTAGTCCATTTTGGCAGATTATGCAGCAAGTTTTTGCGCTTAATCTGAATCAGCGATTGGGCGACTATCATCAGCTTTATCAGAAGGTTTCTGAGCTAACGCCGATACAAATTCCAGACTTGATTGCGTGCGCGGCGCAAAGCCGTCACTGTCCTGCTTATCTGTTGACTGCAGCTGTGTCTGGCGACAGTGTAAAAATTGAGCAGGTGAATGATGAGATGGTGATTGCTTTAGCGCGTCATCTTGCTGGATTACATGCACATCAATCTGAAACATGGGGTTGTTTTTTTGATGCCAATAAGTCGGCAGAAACATGGTCGTTAGCATTGGGTGGCGTGCTATATACTTACTTTTCTGATTATGAACTTCAAAATAATAATCACTCTCCAATGTGTTTTGTACCCATGATGCTTGATTTGCGTTGGGATCAGTTTCTTATGCTTGACGGTAAACTCAATGCGTTGGTTGACTTAGATGGTTTTGTTATTGCACCGATTGAATTAGAGTTTGTACTACTGGAATATATTTTGACTCCAGAACAGTTGTTAATATGGTGTTCAGCCTATCAATTGCAAGGCGGTAAAATTCCTAAAATAACAGTTGTGAGAGATAGTTATCGTAGGTTGCTGTTTGCGATGCAGGTATTGGGTGAATCAGATTTAACAAGATGGTTAGGGCAGGCGCATTTTTTTGCTTAACTATTTTGTTTTTTGATGTATTTTCGCCAGTTAATATAGCCATAAACAGAGAGTACAATATAAACAGAATATAAAATAAGTGTCGGTTCATGTCCTGTCGTGGCAAATAGCCATAAATTGATTACATCGATTGCCATCCAATAAAGCCAACTTTCGAGTTTATTATGTAGCATTAACCATGTATTCATCATGGCAAAGATGGTCGTAAAGGTATCGAGATAGGGTTGCTGCGATAGTGCATATAAATCAA
Organism: Francisella tularensis subsp. holarctica; assembly: GCA_945874205.1. Taxonomy (GTDB): domain Bacteria; phylum Pseudomonadota; class Gammaproteobacteria; order Thiomicrospirales; family Thiomicrospiraceae. The sequence continues at coordinate 7,664 of CAMCGI010000051.1, read as the reverse complement.
GTAGGTAACCTAGTATTAGCGTGCTGATTGTCCCCAAACCGATAAAAAATAAATGCTCGTTTCTCGTGATATGAAGAATAACGGGTTCTGTTTCTTCTGTACTGTTGTTTTTCCAGTGAAACCAACCATAGATAGCGGTCAGCATAAAATAACCATTGAGCAGGGTTTGCATGGGTAATTGATCTTGCCAGAATAAAACGGCATAAATTGATGTATTAGTAAAGGCAGCAAGCCATGCCAAGCGGTTATGCCGTGCTGCTAGAGTAACGTAAATTAACCCCAACAGAACGGCAAGACTTTCCAAAATTATGACATCAGCAACCACAATTGTTTGGTGTTCTATCCAAGCCAACAATTTTAAGCACGAAAACACTGTAGGGAAGTTGATTAAAACTACGCTCCATTTCTGTTTCTAACAATGCCATAACTTGCTTGTAGTCACCAAAGATTTGTGTGCTTAAGGTATTGCGAGCCACCGTAATACCCTCAATGCCTTCTATACGCGCAATAAAATCACAGACAAGGTCACTATAATCTTCTGTAAGCGGATACAGGCTAATATCAACAGAAATATTCATTTTGCATTACTCTTAAAATTAGAAATAGAATCGCGTTGTTAAGCCAAATTGCTGACGGTCACCAAGGCGTAGGTAACTTTCGGGCATGTAGCCGTTTTGTGGGTTATTGCCGAAATAGAAACCACGTGTTGCATACTTTTCATCGGTAATATTGCGTCCCCATAAAAAGACTTCCCATGATTTTGCTTGGTAGCCGACGCGTACATTGGCAAGTGTATACGCACTGGACTTAATATTGTTGACATTATCAAAATAAAAGGCATCAACACCATTCATATCAACCCGCGCAAAATAGCCTTGCGCTGTGCGGTATTGTGTTCCTAACAAGAATTGATAGTTAGGGGCGTGTGCTTGCTGACGATTGCTGATTGTACTGTCTATATTTAAGGGCGTGCCAGAAATATCGGTCATTAAGAGTCCGAGGTTGCCAAATACTTGCCAGCGCGGTTGTGGTTGCCAGTTGAATTCACCTTCAACGCCGTAATTTGTCGCTTTGCTTAGATTTTCGGTGAAGAATACCCAGTTGCCATGCGTAATGGGGTCGTAAGAGTAGCCGTCGAATTGTGGATTGCTGCGCTCAGTATAAAATAGACTGACTTTGCTATTGAGATGTGCTTCGGGTAGGTGAGATTTAATACCCAGTTCGTAGTTAATTGCTGTTTCTGAGCCGTAGCGAAGATACTTTTCGTCACTATTGGCGGGCAATCCTGGATTAAATCCGCCAGCTTTATAACCTTTTGATAGGCTAACATAGGCTGTGTGCGCTTGGCTTAGTTTTTCGCTGAGCGTTAGGTGTCCGCCCCAAAGGGTTTCAGATGGTGTAAAGTTATCGCCATTTGAGCCAGAAAAGTCGGCACTGACTTGATCAACGCGCAAACCACCCGATAGGGTCGTTGTATTGGTTAATGCATGATCGAGTTGTCCGAAAGCGGCTAATTTGCGCATACTGTAGTCGGTACTATTCGTGCCACCAAACGTACTTTGCGTGAAATTACTTTCATCGAGTTGCGAACCATAGCCGCCTAATAGCCAATCGGTTGTGCCATTAAAGAGTCGCGATGTGGGGGTTGAAATCGCACGAAGTTCTTGGCTTAGGGTGCGGCGGTGTTTGTCATTTTGATAAAAAGAGCTGTAGCCATTGACAGGATCGAATGTTGGATTTACCCAATCCTCATCATAGCTATAGTTCATGTTGCTGTTAGCAAGCGTCGTCGTGCTGATTAACGTGTAATTTGGATTACCTTTGTGGGTAACTTTAATTGCTCCCGCATTGCTCAGTTGTGTGTCTTTTCCTAGTTGATCCGATAGGGTGGTAAAACTGTTATTTAATGACCAAGCATCGTAGCCATTATTGATGTCGCTATGTAAGTAAGTGAGATCAACAGTGGTAACTGCACTTGGAAAAAAGCGAAGTTTACCGCGAATGTTCAACTCGTCGCGACCATTGGTATCGCTGCGATTGAGAAAAGCATTGTCACGAAAGCCATCACTTTTATGACTAAACATCGAAAAGCGATATTGTGGGCTATCTGCTTCTTTGGTGAATGCACCACTGCTGACAATGCCTAGCTCACGTAGGCTATCTGTGCCAGCAGATGCTTCAATCATTTGTTCGGAGAGTGCTGTGGGTTCGTTGGATTGAATATTAATCAGACCTGCGAGCGCACTAGCACCATAGCGGGTGCTTTGTGAACCACGTAAGATTTCAACTTGTTTGACATCGAACAGACTGCCCGCCATGCCGATACCACTAAAATCAATATCGTCGATGGCATAACCAACGCTGGGATTGGGAGCACCTGTGTACTCATCACGCTCACCCATACCACGAATTTGGATATGTCTGGGGCGAGAACTTTGTCCTGAATAATTGACGTTAGGCGTTTGTAATAACACATCGCCAAAATGGGTCACACCTTGGTCTTGTAGTTGTTGTGTGGTGAGCACAGTGGTGCTTGCCGCAAGGTCTTTATCTTGACTGTTGCGCAAATCAGCAGAGACAGTAACGGGTTCAAGCTGGGTTATTTCTTGTGCATAAACAGGCAATAAGCCCGCAACGAGAGAAGCGAGTAGTGATGTTCTTATCAGCATTTGCAGGGTTCCTTAATGCAAATAGCGAAAAGGAATAAGCAATGAACGGATGCAGGCAAAAGCAGCAATAGAATTCAGGCCATTCCCTACGCCAGTAATTAACTGGATCAGGTTCGGAGGGTTTATTGCAATGCAAAATCTCAGGCTTTCGCCACCCCTAGGCAACAACAAAGAAGGCATTGTTTACTCCAATTATATTATCTTAAAACTACTACTAACGCAATGATTGTTAGTTTGCAGTCAACTTAACAGTCTGTTATAGTGACAAAACTTGTCGGGGTGCTGGTGAAGCTGAGACTACTTAAGTGTAGAACCCGTGAACTTGATCAGGATAATGCCTGCGCAAAGAAACAAGAAATTAAAATATAAAACAATACGCCTCATTAACAGTTGCTTCACCAGCACCCTCATTCTATTTTTAAGCTATTGAGGGTTTCACATTATGGCACGCAATCAAATTACGGTTGATTTGGCTGACTTAGCGCAAAAAATCACTACTGCTCCCTTTCCCAATTCAAAAAAAGTCTATATCACAGGATCGCGTGATGATATTCGTGTTCCCTTTCGTGAAATTGCGCAAACCGACACCCTCGTCATCAATAAAGATGAAACGCAAGCAACACCTAATCCACCAATTCGTGTCTACGATACCTCAGGCGTGTTTACCGATGCTAACTATAAAGTGAATGTGCGACAAGGCATTCCTCGCATTCGTGAGCAGTGGATTATCGGGCGCGGTGATACAGAACTATTGGAGAGTTTGAGCAGTGATTATGGTCAAGCGCGTGCCAGCGATGAAGGCTTGAAAAACATTCAGTTTGAAGGAAAAGCCATGCCACGCAAGGCAAAATCTGGTAAAAATGTCTCGCAAATGTACTATGCGAAGCAAGGAATCATTACGCCAGAGATGGAATATGTAGCGATTCGTGAAAATCAACTGCGTGCGCAAGTGGTTGAGTTGTTGGCACAGCAACGCCCTCAGCATAAAGGTGAATCTTTTGGTGCGCTGATTCAAAAAGAGATTACGCCTGAATTCGTACGCTCGGAAGTGGCACGTGGCAGGGCGATTATTCCAGCGAATATCAACCATCCTGAAAGTGAGCCAATGATTATTGGTCGTAATTTCTTAGTTAAGATTAATTCAAATATTGGCAACTCGGCGATTACTTCAAGTATCGAAGAAGAGGTTGAAAAGTTAGTCTGGTCAATCCGTTGGGGTGGCGATACGGTAATGGATTTATCGACAGGTAATAACATTCATGAAACGCGTGAGTGGATTGTGCGTAACTCGCCAGTGCCGATTGGGACAGTGCCAATTTATCAAGCCTTAGAAAAAGTGAATGGGATTGTTGAAAATCTGAGCTGGGAAATCTTCCGTGATACGCTGATTGAACAAGCGGAGCAGGGGGTGGATTATTTCACCATCCATGCAGGTGTGCGCTTGCCATTTATTCCTTACACGGCAGATCGAGTAACGGGAATTGTGTCTCGTGGCGGTTCGATTATGGCGAAATGGTGTTTGGCGCATCATCAAGAAAATTTCTTGTATACGCATTTTGAAGATATTTGCGAGATTCTGAAGCAGTACGATGTCGCGTTTAGCTTAGGGGATGGTTTGCGCCCTGGGTCGATTGCGGATGCTAATGATCGCGCACAGTTTGCTGAGTTAGAAACGCTAGGTGAGTTGACACAAATTGCGTGGAAGCACGATGTGCAAGTTATCATCGAAGGTCCGGGTCATGTGCCGATGCAGATGATTAAAGAAAACATGGATAAGCAACTAACTGATTGTTTTGAAGCGCCGTTTTATACGCTTGGTCCTCTAACGATGGATATTGCTCCTGGGTATGACCATATTACCTCTGCTATTGGTGCGGCGCAGATTGGTTGGTATGGCACGGCGATGCTGTGTTATGTCACGCCAAAAGAGCATTTAGGGTTGCCTGATAAGCATGATGTGAAAACAGGGATTATCACTTATAAAATCGCCGCCCATGCTGCCGATTTGGCTAAAGGGTTTCCAGGGGCGCAACTGCGTGACGATGCTTTGAGTAAATCACGTTTTGAGTTCCGTTGGGAAGATCAGTTTAATTTGGGTTTTGATCCAGAAACCGCACGGGCTTTCCATGATGCAACCTTGCCGCGTGAGTCGGCTAAGATTGCGCATTTCTGCTCGATGTGCGGTCCAAAATTTTGCTCAATGAAAATTTCGCAAGAAGTGCGTGATTTTGCTAAAGCGCAAACAGGCGGAACCTTGCCAGTTAGTAATGTCATTCAACTCGTTGATGTCGAGGCAGAAATGCGTGTGAAATCGATAGAGTTTAAGGCGGTTGGTTCTGAGATATATTTGTAATGAATATTGGTATTGCAGGTGCTGGGTTAGTCGGACGATTATTGGCATGGCGATTAGCGCGTGCAGGACATTTAGTGACATTGTACGATAAAGATGATCGCAAGGGTGAGCAAAGCGCTGGCATGACAGCAGCAGCGATGATTTCTCCGTTTGCTGAGTTGGCAGTGAGTGAGTCGCAAGTCTTTGAGTTGGGGATGCGTTCTTTGGCTTTGTATCCACAGTGGCTTTCTGAACTGGAAGCGGATTCTGGATGCTCAGTCATGTATCGTCGCAATGGTAGTTTAGCGGTGGCACACAATCAAGATGTGGGTAGTTTGCATCATTTTCAGGCGTTATTAGCTCATCGTTTACCTGTTGAACATGCAGCTCATGTTCAGGTATTAACTGCCGAAACAATTGCACAAGTAGAGCCGCAATTAGCAGGGCGATTCAGTCATGGCGTAATGTTGAGCGAGGAAGCACAGCTTGATAATAGTGAGTTATTTGCTGCTTTGGCGGTTGCCCTTGATAAGTTGGGGGTGAATTGGTATGAACAGCAAGCGATTGATGATCCATTGATGTTAACAGCTAATTTTGATTGGGTAGTTGATGCACGTGGTGTGGGGGCGAAAAGTTCGGTTGCTGTGCGTGGCGTTCGAGGTGAAGTATTGACAGTCGATGCACCAGAGGTGACTTTGCAACGACCCGTGCGCTTAATGCATCCGCGTTATATGCTTTATGTTGTGCCTCGTGCTAATCATCGCTTTATTATCGGTGCGACGGAATTAGAATCGGAAGATATGAGTGAGGTAACGGTGCGATCTGCCTTAGAGTTGCTCAGTGCCTTATATAGTCTGCATTCTGGTTTTGCTGAAGCGCGGATTGTGAAATGGTCGGTTAATTGTCGTCCTGCGTTGCCAGATAACTTGCCTTTTGTCGGTTGGAAAGATGGTGTGCTTGTGGTAAATGGACTTTATCGGCATGGTTATTTACTCGCGCCAGCTTGTGTCGACAGGGCTTTAAGTTTATTAACAGGAGATTACTCATGAGTTGTACCCAATGCGCCACGATTGTGGTGTCGTTTAATGGCGAAAGTTTTGCCTTGCATCAAGGTATGACGCTTGCTGATTTTTTGCAAGGGCGTGGTTATGCACCAGAGCAACGCATGGCGTGTGCGGTTAACACGACTTTTGTGCCTAAAAATCAGTACGCGATAACCTTATTAAATAACGGTGACCGCATTGATGTGGTTGCACCAGTACAAGGTGGCTAATAAATAGGAATCAATATGTCATTTAAATTAGCAGGCGTTGAACTCAACAGTCGTTTTTTTATCGGTTCTTCGATGTATCCATCGCCACAGCATTTGCAAGACTCTGTGAAGGCGAGTGGAGCACAGGTGATTACCGTTGGATTGCGCCGTCTTAATCCACAAGCAGGTGGTGGACAAGCTTTTTGGTCACTAATTCAATCGACAGGATGTCAGTTATTACCCAATACTGCTGGTTGTTATACCTCTGATGAAGCTGTTGCTATGGCACAGATGGCACGAGAAATTTTTGGTACTAATTGGATTAAATTAGAAACAATTGGTGATGACTATAATTTGCAACCACATCCCTTGGAGCTACTTAAAGCTGCTGACATTTTAGTTAAAGAGGGTTTTAAGGTATTTGCTTATACCACTGATGATTTGGTATTGGCGCTTAAACTTTATGATTTGGGTGTGAGTGCAATCATGCCGTGGGCAGCTCCTATTGGTACGGCATTAGGACCGATTAATCTCTATGCCCTCGAAGCGATTCGTGCGCGTTTGCCTGATGCTTTCTTAGTTGTCGATGCTGGATTAGGTGTGCCCAGTCATGCCGCTAAAGTGATGGAATTGGGCTATGATGCTTGTCTGCTCAACTCTGCGGTGGCACAAGCCGCCGACCCTGTCAAAATGGCAAAAGCTTTTGGCTTGGCAATTGAGGCAGGACGGTTAAGCTATGAAGCGGGCGCGATTCCCTCACGTCCGACAGCACAAGCATCAACACCGACATTGGGTACACCGTTTTGGCATCAGGGGTAGCGACGCAGGAGGTATATTAGCTTTCAAAACGAGGTGGCATCATGTTGCGAGACTCCTCCATCGCTGCAATGGTTTGTGCATTGGGAACTTTGAGCACTAACGGAAAAGCTTGGTCATTCACGATACGCTTCAATAAAATGCGTACAGCGTCGGATACAGATAAACCCATTGCGCTGAGCGCTTCGCTTGCTTGGGTTTTAATATCGTCGTCGATACGGACGTGAAGCATAGAACTATGTGCCATGTCGCCATTCTCCTTTATGTTTGTTGTATTGTGTATCTCTTTTGAGTCACAGTCAAGTGCGAGAATGGTTGCTTTTTTATAGCTAGTTTTTTATAGTGATAAAATTAATTGGCGACAGCAGTCATAAAAGCTAGTTTTATTTAGAAGTGAGAAATAGCAAATGGAACTCCCCAAGTTTAACGAAACCTTTCAGCCAATTTTAGATGTATTGAAAGATGGAAATAGTCTTAAAAGGCGTGATCTATTGCGTATGGTCGAAGAGAAATACTATTCGTACTTACCGCAAGAGTTGTTAAATCAGACCTTTAAAACAGGTGGACGAGTTATTGAGGGTCGTATCGGTTGGGG
>CAMCGI010000050.1 GCA_945874205.1 Francisella tularensis subsp. holarctica | reverse complement strand
GATTTTTTGGCTGGCTTATCGATTACAATGGTGACAACGACGCATAATTTGAGCCTAGCACCCGAATTAGGAAGTAGAACATTGGTATTCTCAGAAGACCATAAACTGATTTACGATGGTGCTATCGCCCCGCTTTTTAATGATCTTTCTATTCTAACGCAAGCTAATTTAGTACATACCCATCGTCATTTTCATGGCGACAAAGTACATACCCATGTTCATATTCATGATTGGGTGTAGTTTATTGTTTAACGACTATTTAAAAAGGAAAAAATACAATGCAAAAAAACCAGACAACGATAAACAGCAATGAACGTGTAAAAGTGCTATTCGTGTGTATGGGAAATATTTGCAGATCGCCCACTGCACATGGTGTTTTCCGTCATCTTGTAAAAATATCAGACTTAACACATCAAATTGAAATTGATTCTGCTGGAACGCATGCTTATCACATTGGCAATCCTCCAGATGAACGATCGGCACAAACAGCAAAAAAAAGAGGGATTGATTTATCTGATTTACGCGCCCGTAAAGTCGATTTAGGCGACCTATATCAGTACGACTATGTGTTAGCAATGGATAAAAGAAATCAAGATATTTTGTTAGATATTGCACCTAATGATGTTAAGCATAAAATACGGTTATTTTTGGAGTTTGCACCACAATGGGGAAAACAAGAAGTACCCGATCCTTATTATGGCGGTGAAGATGGCTTTGAGCATGTATTCGATTTAGTGCAAGCTGCGAGTGAAGGGTTATTGCTCGATATTCGACAACGATTGTAAGTTTAATGATTGTAAAAAAGGCGCGAATAAATCGCGCCTTTTTCATTGCTACAGCATATCGACTTAGTGAGTCGATGCACCTTCAGCACCAATACCTGTTTCCGAACGAACGAATTGGGCATTGAATTTAGCACGCTCTTCCTCAGCTTGTGCGCTCTTGTCAGAAACTGAGAAGAACCAAGCAAACAAGAAAGCAATCGGCATAGAGAAAATTGCAGGGTCTTTGTAAGCAACAATGGCTTGTTCATAACCAAACACATCTACCCATACAGTCTTAGATAAGATAACCAAGGTTACAGCAGTTACCAAGCCACCTAAGCCGCCCATAACCGCACCACGTGTGGTTAAGCCTTTCCAGTAGATAGCCAATAACAAGATTGGGAAGTTAGCAGAAGCAGCAACCGCGAATGCTAAACCAACCATGAAAGCAATATTTTGTTTTTCGAAGGCAATACCTAAGAAAATTGCCAAAATACCTAAGCCAACAACTGCATACTTAGAAAAGCGCATTTCAGCCGCTTCATCCACTTGACCACGCTTGAACACGTTCGCGTACAAGTCATGCGATACAGCAGAGGCACCCGCTAGGGTTAAGCCAGAAACAACCGCTAAGATTGTTGCAAAGGCAACAGCAGAGATAAAGCCTAGGAACATGTCGCCACCGATGGCGTGCGATAAGTGAATAGCAGCCATATTGCCACCACCGATTACTTTTCCAGCAGCATCTAAGTATTGAGGATTAGTTGAAACCATAATGATGGCACCAAAACCAATAATAAATGTCAATACATAGAAGTAACCGATAAAGCCAGTTGCATAAAATACCGACTTACGTGCTTCTTTTGCATCGGTCACAGTGAAAAAGCGCATTAAGATATGCGGTAAACCAGCAACACCGAACATCAATGCTAAGCCTAATGAAATAGCAGAAATAGGATCTTTAATAAGGCTACCAGGTTCCATAATTGCATCGTGCTTAGGGCTTATTTCAATAGCCTTAGCGAACATGGCATCAAAACTGAAGCCAAAGTTGTACAGTACTGCCAATGCCATGAATGTCGCGCCAGAAAGCAACAATACCGCCTTGATGATTTGAACCCAAGTCGTTGCTAACATACCACCAAAGGTGACATAGAGAACCATCAGTACGCCAACAATAACGACAGCAGAGCTGTAAGACATACCAAATAAGACTTGAATCAACTTGCCTGCACCAACCATTTGAGCGATCAAATACATCGCAACAACAATTAGTGATGCAATCGCTGCAATCGCTCGAACAGGTACTTGCGATAAACGATACGACACAACATCAGCGAAAGTATACTTACCTAAGTTGCGCAAGCGTTCAGCCATTAAAAACAGCATGACAGGCCAACCAACTAAAAAGCCAATTGAGTAAATTAGACCATCAAAGCCATTGGCGAATACCAAGCCCGCAATCCCTAAGAAGGAAGCTGCTGACATATAGTCACCTGCTAAGGCAATACCATTTTGCAAGCCAGTGATACCACCGCCAGCCGTGTAGAAGTCTTTTGCCGTACGGGTGCGTTTAGCAGCCCAGTAAGTAATAAATAGTGTTGCTAAAACGAACAGCACAAACATGCTAATCGCTGGAACGTTAATACCTTTTTCAGCTACATCGGCAGCAAATACGGTATTTGATGCCAATAGTCCTGTTAGCACAGTAAAAATTTTATTCATCATTAGTGTGCATCCTGAATTTTCTTTGTTAAGACATCAAATTCATTGTTAGCACGACGGACATAAAGTCCAGTAAGTGCAAAAGAAAAAATAATAATAACAAAACCCATAACGATACCGATAGACATGACTGAGCTATCAGAAATTTTTGCCGCCAGTGCATGAGGATCAAAAGCAATTAGGGAAATGAAAACAAAGTAAACAACAATCATGATGATTGCCATTATCCAATTGTAAGTTGACCGTTTACTAACCAGCAGTTGAAATGCTGCCGACTCTTGGATTTTTTCAGCGGTGGATTGATCCATCGTGTTCTCCTCATTATTGTTTTATCGGATAAATATTAGTATTTAATGAAATATTAATATTTTCTTGCTTCATCTAGACAAAAAGCCAAGGTTTCCCTTAGCTTTTTACCTACGTTACTGAGTATAGCTTATTTTTCTGCTAATTGCTTCAAAATTGAAGGGTCTTCAAGGGTAGAAGTATCTTGTGTTATTTCTTCGCCTTTCGCAAGTGTACGTAATAAACGACGCATTATTTTACCAGATCGTGTTTTGGGTAAATTGTCACCAAACCGAATTTCGTCTGGTTTAGCGATAGGACCAATTTGTTCACCAACCCATGCTTTAAGCTCTTTAATTATTGCATCGCGCTCGCTCCCAGTTGGGCGATCTGAGTTGAGTACAACGAAGGCAACGATCGCCTCACCTTTGATGTCGTGTGGGCGGCCGACAACAGCAGCTTCCGCTACTTTATGATGCGCCACAATTGCCGATTCTACTTCCATTGTGCCTAAGCGGTGACCAGAGACATTCAATACATCATCAATACGTCCTAAAATCCAGTAGTAACCATCATGATCACGGAAGGCACTGTCACCCACGACATAGTACTTATTGTGGAATTTTTCGTAGTAGGTTTCGACATAACGTGCATCATCACCCCAAATCGTACGTAACATCGACGGCCAAGGCTTGCTAATGACTAAATAGCCCCCTTGATTGTCAGCGGTAATCAGGTTGCCTTCTTCATCAACGATTTCAGCAAAAATACCCGGTAAAGCTTGGGTACAAGAACCTGGTTTTAATGTCGTTGCACCTGGGAATGGGGCGATCATATGGGCACCAGTCTCTGTCTGCCACCACGTATCGACAATAGGGCAACGTTCTTGACCAATGACAGTGTGATACCACATCCACGCTTCAGGATTAATGGGTTCACCTACAGAGCCCAATAAACGCAATTTAGATAAATCGTATTGCTTAGGTACATCATCACCAAATTTCATTAATGCACGAATCGCAGTTGGCGCAGTATAGAACACAGTCACGCCATGATTCTGACAAACTTCCCAGAAACGTCCTGTATGGGGAACGGTAGGTGCACCTTCAAACATTAAAATTGTTGCGCCACAGGCTAAAGGACCATATGCCACATATGAGTGACCTGTAATCCAGCCTACATCAGCGGTACACCAGAAAACATCATTATCTTTTAAGTCAAAAATCCACTCGTTCGACATCTGCGCACCTAGCAGATAACCACCCGATGAGTGAACGATACCTTTTGGTTTACCTGTTGATCCAGATGTGTAAAGTAAAAATAGAGGATGTTCTGCGTTAACCATAACAGGTTCGCAATAATTAGACATACCCGCTTCAACTTCGTCCCACCAAAAATCACGCCCTTCTTTCATGATAATATCATGCTTAGTACGTTTACAGACAAGTACCGTGTTAACTGCTTCACACCCTTTTTCTAGTGCAAGGTCAACTGATTTCTTAAGCTCAACAACACGACCACCACGAAACCCACCATCCGCTGTGATAATGATTTTTGCACCAGCATCCTCAACGCGATCTTTTAAGGCTTCAGCTGAAAATCCACCGAAAACGATAGAATGAATTGCACCAATACGCGCACAAGCCTGCATCGCAATAACGGCCTCAGGAATCATTGGCATATAGATAATGACACGATCACCTGTTTTAACGCCTTTAAGCTTTAATGCATTAGCAAGACGACAGACAGCACCATGCAATTCGTGATAAGTGTATTTTTGAACATCACCAGGTTCACCTTCAAAAATAATGGCTGTTTTATCACCATGCTCATCTAAATGACGGTCTAAACAGTTAACAGATACATTTAGTTCACCATCAGTAAACCAACGATAAAAAGGAGCTTTACTGTCATCGAGTCCCACTGTAAATGGCTTCGCCCATTGTAGTTTCTCTTTTGCCAATCGTGACCAAAAAGCAACATTATCACTATTCGCTTCGGCATGAAGTTCAGCTAACAGCGTTGCATTAACGGTTGCCTCACTTTTAGCGCGATCCGATGGCCCAAATAAACGGTTCTCGTGCAATACAGATTCGATATTATTGTTATCGTTCATGCCTGTTTTTCCTTGTCAATTTTGTTGTGATCGGGTTTGTGAGTTTATTCTACAAACTTATTCGTTTTCTAACCAGTGTAAAATACCTGCTTGCCATAAGCCATGCAACAAATTCAGATTAGAAGTGTTCGTTAAATAGGGTAATAAGTCGTTTGCTTTATGGTCGAATTGAGTGCACAGTCTATTAAGTAATACGGAATCGACTGCATCATCAATTGTTGTTGTTTCACCATTGATATGCAATAAGCGAGGACAAGAAAGCGCATCTTGTGCCCAACGACTCATTAAATCTGCTGATAATCCTTCACCTTGATGGATGCGACGTTTGAATCGATCGATAGGTAGGGTGCGTTCTGGAGGCGCAGTTAACAGGCTACCTTGATGACCTTGCGGCTCGGTAATAAACTGTCCAAACCAACGTCGTAGCGTGGTTTCATCGTCGAGCATTGCCAACAAAGCAGTTTTCGCTTGAATAACAGAAAAATTTGAAATATTGGCTGGATACTGTTGATTATCTAACCAGCTTGGGTCTTGATACCAGTGTACAGGTAACGACTCACGTGCGGCAAAATCAGCAAAATGTTCTAACATTTCACGTGCCGACAACGAGCGATAACCAACAGACCATGTCATGCAATCGGATGAGCGACTAATGCCCCAATGTCCGACTTTAGCAGGTAAATAGAGTAGATCTCCAGCTTCAACTGCGTAGGTTTCTTCGACAATAAAATCAGGCATTAAGCGTAGTTGCATATTTGGAATATGGTTTTCTGGCGTACAGTTTTGTGTTGTTAGTCGCCATTCGCGCTTTCCGCGTCCTTGAATCAAAAAAACATCATAATTATCATAGTGCGGACCAACGCCCCCTTCTTCTGGTGCAAAAGAAACCATGACATCATCTAAACGCCAGCGCGGAATGGCATCAAAAGCAGTAAGTAATTCTGCCGCTTCTGGTAGCCAGTGATTTACACCTTGTACCAATAATGACCAATGGGTTGCTGGTGTGTTAGTAAAGTCATTTTCGGTAAATGGACCGCGCTTGAGCTCCCATGGTGTTGCACCATCTTTTTCGATAACAATGCGGCTTTCAACGTCTTCTTCCATTGCTAATCCTGCGAGCTCTTCGGGGCTTAGCACATCAAGTGCATCAGCAGGCAGGGCATTTTTAATCAGCAATGGCTTTTTTTGCCAATAGTTTTGTAGAAAATCGTTCCAGTCGAAATTATTTAAGGTCATGATTGTGGCTTTATCGAGAAATAATAAGTGCGCTAATCATACCATGATTTTGACTGTATTTATGGCGATAAAACCTTGTGTTGGTTTAGTTGTTGTCTGGGTTTTATTTTTCTTTACTATTGTTCGTTAGGTTTAACCATGCTTTTAGAAGTGTTATATTTTTTAATGCTAAACTAGGGTTAACCAAAGTTATTGCTTGCACTTCTTTTTTTCTGAAGTGATTAATGATACCTAATGCTAAAACAATGACTAACAACCAGCCAATTCCATGAAGAATCCAAGTAGCATTTTCTCTTAAAAAAGCTAGCCCAGCGAGAAGTGCGCTAATGGCAAGCCAACTGATGGTTTCTTTTGTATAAAAAAGAAGTCCTCCAATTAACGCGATAATAAGTAACCATTTGGCGACAATCAAAAATAAGCCAACCCCCACCAGCAACAATAAAAATGAATCGCCAAATGATTTTTTAGTGCAGCAATAACGACGCATATTATTGTTTAATAGCTCCTGCATTAAAGTTTCTGCCATTTAACCAAACTTTGCTTGCTTCATCCTCTGCGATACTGCAATGATAGCTAATTGTTTCTACACTTGGTATAAGCACAATACTAGATAAAACCCCTTTGTGGTTAATTGTGATATTTAATGCCATGTAGGTGTTTTTTAGCCAACTTTGTAGCATCTGCTCCAATTGTGCATCAGTACTAATACGCCAGCCATTGATAGCAATTAGTTCATCACCGACTTGTACACCTGCTTGATGTGCAGCACCATTTGAGGTGATTTGTTTAACAAGCAAACGTCCTTGTTCTTCACTGAGTTTTGCGCCAATTGTAGCCGCTTCTTTGGCAGCAAAAAGAAATTTTAATGTTGTCAATGCGTCTTGTAAATGAGTGAGTACATCAGGATTGGGTTGATTGACCTGTTGCTCAAGCCAACTTGACCAGTTAACCATCGGGCAAATACGCTGTAAATCTTGTTGTAGTGAGGCTTCGCTTATTCCTTGATAGTTAGCAGATTGCCATTGTTGCCACCAAAGAGAGAGTAGGTTATCGAGGTGTTTTCCTTGTTTGACTAGCTCCGCTAGTAATAAAATTGCAACCACAGTACCACGGGTATAATAACTAATTTGGCTATTAGGACTGTTTTCATTTTGTTGATAGAGTTTAATCCAAGCCTCTATACTTGAGTCCGCTAAAGATTGATTTTCGCCCCCTTTAGTGATTAAAGTGCGTGTAATGCTATCACTCCAACGTGAGCAGAGCTTGATGACATCAATTCTGCCGCTACGATATAAAAACCAATCATCGTATAGACTGGTGAATCCTTCAAAAACCCATAACAAAGGCGTTAATACTGCATCTTGTAGATTGGGGCGAATCAATACACTTGGTTTAATGCGCTTTACTAACCACGCATGAAAATATTCATGACTACACAGTGCTAAAAAATCTTCGTAAGCTTTTGTGACTGCCTGATTGAAACGAGGCAAGCTCACTCTGTTTGTCATTAGTGCTGTGCTGTTATTATGCTCTAGTCCGCCATAACCATCGCTACTGACCATAACTTGAAATAGATAGTTAGGGTAGGGTGGATTTCCCCAAAAACGATGCTGCGCACTACAAATAGCCGTTAAGTCTTCAATAATTCTAGTGATATTAACATCGATCAGCGGGGCTTCATCAACAAATACCATGCGATGTGGTACATTACCAACCTGCCAATCCATCACAACACCCTTGCCGATGAGTAAGGGATGCTCAATTAAGTCATCATAGTTAAGCGCGTGATAATCACCAAAGCCATATTCATCCGTTATGCTGTTACCTAAGGTTGTATAAACCTGCCAGTTGTGATTGACACTTGGTGCTTGCACACTGAGCTGATACGGTTGTTCACGCCATTGCTCGACATAAAGGGCAGTCGCTGCAGGATTAATAAAAGCAAAGCTAGGACAAAAATAGTTAGCACGTACCGAAGCATCGTAAGCATAAAGCTCATAATGAAGCGTTACTCTGCCAGTGGGTGCATCAAGTTGCCAACGTGACAAGTCTAAGCGAATTAAAGGCAAGTTATTACCTTGTTCATCCGTTGCCACTAACTTGCTAATATGTTTAGCAAAGTCACGTAATAAATAACTACCTGGAATCCAACGAGGCAGTGCCAACGTGATAGATGCTGCGTCATCACAGATTAATATTAATTGCGCCTTAATAAGGTGGGCAATGGGATCAGACAGGTTAAGTAGGAGTTGTTGTTGCATAACGTTCTTTTGTTAATCAAATTAAAGTTTTTATCTTGGGTTTGTTTTTGCTTATGTTACCATTATGAGTGATTTTATTAATAGCGGAATAATGTGTTTATGAGTGCATTTTTATTGGTTCGTAGCCATACTTTAACAGCCTTAGGTATTAACGTTGAGGAATATCGCCACAATGTGACAGGAGCGCAACATTTTCATCTTGCAGCAGATGATGCACACAATGCTTTTATGGTTGCCTTTAGAACGGTACCGATGGACAGTACAGGCGTTGCGCACATTTTAGAGCATACGGTGTTGTGTGGTAGCGAAAAATACCCTGTCCGTGATCCTTTCTTCATGATGATTCGTCGCTCACTTAATACGTTCATGAACGCGTTTACCAGTAGCGATTGGACGGCTTACCCTTTTGCCAGTCAGAATAAAAAAGACTTTTATAATCTACTTGATATTTATCTTGATGCTGTGTTTTTTCCTAACTTACATCCATTAGATTTTGCGCAAGAAGGGCATCGTTTCGATTTTAGCGAAGCAGGGAATGCGAACAGTGACCTTGTCTATAAAGGTGTCGTCTTTAATGAAATGAAAGGCGCAATGAGTTCAGCAACTTCTGTATTGTGGCAGAAGTTTAGTGAAGCGTTGTTCCCAACATCGACTTATCACTATAACAGCGGTGGTGAACCTGTTGATATTCCTAATTTAACGCATGAAGAATTAGTCGCTTTTCATAAGCGTCATTACCATCCTTCTAATGCTGTTTTCTTTAGCTACGGCGATATTCCCGCGACAGAACATCATACCCGCTGGGAATCTCAAGCTTTGTCACGCTTTAGTGAAAAATTAGAGCCTGTAATGGTCACTGATGAGCAACGCTTAACATCACCGATTCAAGTCGCTGCAAATTATGCCTTAGATGAGGCTGATACTAGCAAAAAAACACATGTTGTGTTGGGTTGGTTGCTTGGTAAAAATAAAGATGTACGTGATGTGTTACGTGGTCATTTATTAAGTATGGTATTGCTTGATAACAGTGCTTCGCCATTGCGCTACTTATTAGAAACAACAGAACTAGGCACTGCACCGTCACCTTTATGTGGTTTGCAAGATGACTATCGTGAAATGCTATTTGTTGCAGGTCTAATGGGCGCTGAAGTGGATAATGCTGATGATATTGAAGTCCTAATTTTGGATGAGCTTAGTCGCTTAGTGCATGAAGGTGTGCCACGTGAACATTTAGCTGCCATGTTGCATCAACTAGAGTTAGGACAGCGTGAAATTGGTGGTGATGGTTATCCCTTTGGATTGCAATTGTTTTTACGTGCTTTACCCGCTGCCATTCATGGGGGCGATGCAATGGCATTATTGGACATCGATGAAGCTTTAACTGAACTACGCACTGAAATTGCTAATCCGCGCTTTATTCCTGATTTGATCCAAAACTGGTTACTATCGAATACTCATCGTGTACGTTTAGTGTTATCGCCAGATCAAACAATCAACGAAGCTATGAATCTTGCTGAAAAAACACGGTTAGAAGTCATTCAAGGCACATTAACCGAGGCACAAAAACAAGAAATTTTAGATTTGGCTATTGCCTTAGATGAACGTCAAGCACAAGAAGATGATCCTAACATTTTACCCAAAGTTGGGCTTGAGGATATTCCTGCCGACTTGCCACATTTTAAAGGGCATAGTTATTATGTACATCGTTTACCGACGGTACTAGCTTCTGCACCTACAAATGGCATTGTTTATCAACAAATTATTTGTGAATTGCCAGCATTGACGCAACGTCAAACAGAAATATTGCCACTTTTATCTGGTTTTTGGTCTGATGTTGGGGTTGGAAATGATGATTACCTAGCAACACAAATGCGTCAAGCGAGCTTAACAGGCGGATTAAGCACTAATCTGTCTGTGTCCTCTGAAGTTGATGATCCAATGAAAAGTCGTGCTAAATTAGTACTATCGGGTAAGGCATTAAATGCAAATGGGTTGGCTTTATCCACATTATTGCAAGATACCTTATTTAATGCGCGTTTTGATGAAGTAGACAGATTGCGTGAGTTAGTAGGTATGTGGCGTGCAGGTGCAGAACAATCACTAACAGGTAATGGACATGGTCTAGCTATGTTAGCAGCGACTGCACATCGTGGTGTTGCAGCAGCTTGGGCGCATCAAAATAGTGGGTTACTAGGTGTTAAGCGCTTAAAAGCATTAGATGATAGTCTTAATAACGAAGATACGTTAATGACATTATCTACTGAGCTGAGCGAGTTGCGTCAAGCTTTAACACATTCGGCACGTCAAGCATTGTTGGTGGGTGAGCATGACGAATTACTCAGTATTATGGATCATATCGAACCAGTGTGGGATAAGCTAGCATCTAAAACTGAGCGTGGTCAAAACCTAAGTGTGATCGTACCAGATTATCAAGCAGGGCAGGCATGGGTAACCAGTACACAAGTTAATTTTTGTGCACAAGCACATAATGCTGTACCTTGGAGTCATAAAGATTCGGCTTTATTGTCTGTACTTTCTGGCGTATTGCGTAATGGTTATTTACATCCGCAAATTCGTGAAAAGGGTGGTGCATATGGTGGTGGTGCAAGCTACGATGCTGATAATGCTAGCTTCCGCTTTTTTTCGTATCGTGATCCTCGTTTATTAGAGACTTTTGATGTTTTTGATGGTGCTTTAGCATGGTTGTTGTCTGATGCTGCCAAGCCTGAATTGGTCGAAGAGGCAATTATGGGCGTTATTGGTGCTATGGATAAACCTGGATCGCCTGCTGGTGAGGTGAAAAAACTATTCCACCTTAATTTAGCAGGTAAGACACATGCAGCACGAATGAGCTGGCGCAAAGGTGTATTGTCTGCAACACTTGACGAACTACGCCGTGTAGCACAGACCTATCTAGTTGAAGAGGGGAAATCGCGTGCAGCATTAACTAATGAAGCAGGTGCTAAGCACTGTGTTGATACGCTTGGATTTAATCATTACGAAATTTAATGATTAGCCATTAAAAAAATCATATAATGAAATGATTAAATAACTAGAATTTATGTTGCACCAAGTTTAGCTTATAGTTATTATCGCTTCGTGGTATTTTCTTCATGAGTATCCTCTTATAACCCAGCTTAAGTAAGCTGGGTTTTTTTTGTTAGTTGCAAAATACACATAAATTCAGGTATGATTACCTCCTTAACTGCTTGTATTATAAACACAGCGCAGTGCCCAATTATATAAATGCTAAACTTAAAAGGGTATCATAATGAAACCAACAATTAGCTTATCACGTAAAGTTATTTCTAAGCCTCCCGCACCAGAAACATCATTTTTAGCGCAATCTTTTGACGATGATACGGTTGATTTTATGGAAATTCGTCGTGCAACAATGGCACTGAAATCGGTTGGTCTTTATAGTAATCCTGAATTGGTTTGTGCATATGTAGGTAAATTGATGAACATCAATTTAGTTAAAGAAGTGCTAGAAGACCTTGAGCGGGACTAGTGGTGTTGGTATAATATGGAGCGATAATGTAGATTATCGCTCGCTATTAATTGATATATGAATCCTGCGCAATTATATGTATTATCTTTAGGCTCAAAAACAAGCCGTGATGG
>CAMCGI010000049.1 GCA_945874205.1 Francisella tularensis subsp. holarctica | reverse complement strand
GATATTTCAAGATTGGATGTGGCTTCTAACGTTTGTAGATGTCTAACATAGTCTCTAAATTGAGCGTTCAAAAATCGTAATACTAAAAAATAAAGAAGAATACTGGTTGAAGCAACGTAAAAAAAAACTTTGTAGGTTTGAAGGTTTTCTTGCTCCTGAACACTTAAAGCGATATTTGCGACAAAAGTGTCAGAAAAATAGATCCATAGCATGCCAAAAAAGAAATAGAGCAATGTTATAAATATAAAGATAGCGCTAAATTTAGCGTGTTTTTGGGAGTGCAGCATGCTTTTATCCGCGTTATATCTGTTTTAAGCTACTTCAGTATTTTGTGATGCAATGAACTGTTCCATTAGGAAGTTTTGATAGAGAAGTTTAATATCGTTGTACGGATGTAAATTTTTTCTTATTTTTGCACAATTGCAATGATTATACAACTTAGTTTCTTTTAACCTTCCTCTTATAAATAACTGTTTTTATAAATTACAGACAATAAAAAAGACGTTAAAAAAACGTCTTAGTACATGAAGGTGTCCGCCCACCGCGACTCGAACGCAGAGCTGAAACTTAGGAGGTTTCCGTTTTATCCTGTTAAACTATAGGCGGGTAAAAAATTATTTTTGCGCTTCAAAATAAGCTGCAACATCAGCCATATCAGCATCGGATAAGCCTGCTGCAAAAGGACTCATCATTGGATTTTTGCGCTCGCCACTTTTAAAATCACGCAGTGCCGATTCAATATAAACTGAATGTTGACCAGCTAGTTTAGGAAAAGTAGGTGTTAAGCTTTTACCTTGTGCACCATGACATCCTACGCACGCTTGTGCTTTGGCTTCACCTGCTGCAATATCACCAGCAATAGCAGAAAAAGAAAGACTTGTTGCTAATAGCACCCATATCGCTTTCATTAAAAAAACTCCCATAACGAACATACTACTGCATTAAACCGTGTTTAGTGCTTCGCGTCAAGCAGATATAAAAAACAAAAAAGGAGGCAAAGCCTCCCTTTTATGCAATCAAAGCGTCAAAATTACTTTTGAGCAGCCAAGAAAGCCGCAATGTTTGCCATGTCAGCGTCAGAAAGACCTTTCGCTTGTGGTGACATCATTGGGTTGTTACGTTTGCCAGACTTAAAGTCTTTCAATGCAGTTTCAAGATAAGCAGCATCTTTACCAACTAAAGATGGAAATGCAGGAGATGCACTTTTGCCGTTTTGACCATGACAGCCAGCACAAGATGCATATTTTGCTTTACCAGCAGCTTCGTCAGCAGCTTGTGCAGCACCCATTGCTAAAACAGACAATGCCGCCGCAACGATTAATTTTTTCATTTGAAACTCCTAAAAAGGGTATGTCGAAAATGACACGGATAATGTCGCCGTCAATTACAAAGGATTTAGCTGCGTATGTCAAGAAGGATAGTGCGCTTATTTCTAATTTAGTGGTGTTGCATGAAGTAGGCGTAAATAATGTTGATAGCGATGTAGTGCAATATCATCTTTTTCTACGGCTTGAATAATGGCACATTCAGGCTCATGGCTATGCGTACAATTATGAAAACGACATAAACCCAAGTAAGGTCTAAAATCGCGCCAGTAGCGATCAGGATGCTCAATTGAGAATTCGCCCAACTCTAGTGTACGGATGCCAGCAGCATCAATTAAAACGCCACCCGCTGGCAAATCATAAAGTGTTGCGTTATTGGTTGTATGTTGTCCTAATCCAGTAGAGCTAGATAAAGCCTGTGTTCTAATGGATAGTTCGGGTAATAATGCTTTGGCTAACGAGGATTTTCCTACACCAGAGTTACCTAAAAAGACGCTGCTTTTATCCTTGCACACTGCTTGTAATGCGTTTAATCCTGACTGGTTTTGTGTGCTTGTTTCAAGCCACGTGTAACCAATTTTTTGATAAATTTGAGCAAGCTCATCGATATAAACACGATATTCATCGGTTACTAAGTCTGCTTTATTTAAGATAATAACAGCATCTAATCCTTGCCATTCACAATAGCATAAGCTTCTATCAAGTAAATCTAAATCGATACCAGGTGCAGGCGCGATTACTACAAGAAGTTGGTCAATATTGGCAGCAACGGGTTTGATTACGCCACGAAAACCAGGACGAGAAAGTAAACTTTTACGGGGTAAAAGACTTTCAATAACGGCATTATCATTTTCATCTTGCCACACCATTACCTGATCACCAGCAACGACATTTGCTAAATTAGCACGTTGATGGCAGCTGTGTAAGCTGTTATCTTCAAAGCGAACGACTGCTTTTTTCCCTGAGTTCATGACAACCAACCCTAGGTGTGCTTTTTGATGATGGCTGTCACCCTCACGTCGTTGCTCGATGCGGTTTTGTTGTTGATTGGTTAGTTTACGTTTACTCATATTTTGAGCAACTGATTGATATGCGCAGCCATAATCATATCGTTCAATGTAATACCTTTTGCATTGTGTGTCATGAGCTTAATTTTAATATTATTGTAACCATAACACACTTCAGGGTGATGATCTTGTTGATGACTGATATAAGCAAGCGCATTTAAAAATGCCAAAACTTGATAATGATTTTTAAATATTATTTCACGCTCAATGCTTTTATAATCGAAAGCTGCTTGCCAATTAGGTAAAATACTCAAATAGCTTTCGATAGTGGGAATAACCATTGCTGCCGTTCCTACCTTCATGGGTTGACAAGACTGCGTTAACAAGGTGTTAATATCCAAAATAATGCACTCCAAATAAATTTCTATAGGCACATTATAGAAGGTGCTCAACAATAGTAACAGCAGTAGATTAAGGAGAAAATATGCAGAGTACAGATAATTTGGTCTGGATGGATTTAGAGATGACAGGGCTTGATGTAACACAGTGCGTTATTATGGAAATTGCAACCTTAATTACCGATAGCCAACTTAATCTTGTTGCGACAGGTCCTGTGATTGCTATTGCACTGACAGAGACAGAATTAGCCGTTATGGATGACTGGTGTCAAAATACACATGGTGCATCGGGTCTCACTGCACGCTGTCGTGCGAGTGATATTAGTCTTGCACAAGCAGAAGCAATGACGTTGGCATTTATTGAACAGTATGTGCCTAAAGGTGTATCGCCTTTATGTGGTAATAGTATTTGTCAGGATCGTAAGTTTATTGAGCGTTATATGCCTGCTGTTGATGCTTATTTGCATTATCGTCTTATCGATGTAAGTAGTTTTAAGGAAGTTGCTAAACGCTGGAATAAACCCATTTTAGATGCAGTTAATAAATCAAGCTCGCATACTGCATTAGAGGATATTCAAGAGTCTATTGCTGAAATGCGTCATTACAAGCAGCATTTTTTAATAACAACTTGACTTCCAATTAATAGTTGACAAAAATAGTTGGTTATTACTGAATTTTGACAAGCTAGTGGTTTGTATCGTATGTTTTACGCTACAATACTAAAATTTTTACCGCTGCCAATTGCATATAAAGGAGAGGCTTGTGGAGTTGACAGGTGCTCAGATCGTCATTAAGTTTTTAGAAGACGAAGGGGTTGAACATCTTTGGGGGTACCCAGGTGGTGCTGTATTGCCCATTTATGACGCCTTAGAAACCACGGCGACAACCTTAAAACATATTCTTGTTCGTCACGAGCAGGCGGCGACTCATGCTGCTGATGCTTATTCGCGTGCGACAGGTAAACCTGGTTTAGTGTTAGTAACCTCAGGTCCTGGTGCGACCAATGCGATTACAGGTATTGCGACTGCATATATGGACTCTATTCCGCTGATTGTGCTGACAGGTCAAGTACCGACAGCAATGATTGGCTTAGATGCTTTTCAGGAAGTAGATACGGTTGGTATTAGTCGTCCTATTGTGAAGCACAATTTTTTGGTGCGTGATGTTGCCGATTTAGCGACAACGTTAAAAAAAGCGTTTCATATTGCGCTGACGGGTCGTCCAGGTCCTGTATTAATTGATATTCCTAAAGACGTGCAAAATGCTAAAACAGAATATGTTTTTCCAACAAGCGTGGATATTCGTTCGTATAATGTCATTACCAAAGGTCATTCGGGACAAACTCGCAAAGCGGTAGATATGTTGCTCAGTGCAGAGCGTCCCATGTTTTATACGGGTGGTGGGGTTGTTCTGGGTGAAGCTGCAACACAGCTAACCGAGTTAGTGCGTATTTTAGGTTATCCAATTACACAAACACTCATGGGGCTAGGTGCATTCCCAGCATCAGATTCTTTGTCTCTTGGTATGTTGGGTATGCATGGCACTTACGAAGCTAACATGGCAATGCATCATTGTGATGTTCTCATTGCGATTGGTGCACGTTTTGATGATCGTGTGACGGGTAATATTGAAAAATTCTGCCCAACTGCAAAAGTGATTCATATCGATATTGATCCAGCGTCTATTTCTAAAAACGTAAGAGTAGATGTGCCGATTGTAGGGCCTGTTGCTCAGGTGCTTGATGATGTACTAGAAATTATCAAAACTGATAAGCGTAAGCCAAGCAGTGAAGCGTTAACGGCTTGGTGGCAGCAAATAAATGCATGGCGTAGTATCGAGTGCATGAAATATCAGACATCGACAAAAGTAATTAAGCCTCAGTCTGTTATTGAATTACTGCATAAAATTACACAAGGTGATGCTTACGTTACTTCAGATGTGGGTCAGCATCAAATGTGGGCAGCACAATATTATCCTTTTGATAAGCCTCGTCGTTGGATTAATTCGGGTGGATTAGGTACGATGGGTGTTGGGTTGCCTTACGCAATGGGCGTTAAAATGGCACTTCCCGATGCGACTGTTGCCTGTGTTACAGGCGAGGGTAGTATTCAAATGAACATTCAAGAGCTATCGACCTGTTTTCAATACGGCTTACCCATTAAAATTGTTTGTTTAAATAACCGATTTTTGGGCATGGTTCGTCAGTGGCAAGAATTTTTCTATGATCGTCGTTACTCGATGTCGTATATGGATTCATTGCCTGATTTTGTTAAATTAGCAGAAGCTTACGGTCATGTGGGTATGAAAATATCTGATCCAGCTGAGCTAGAGAGCAAGATGCGTGAGGCTTTTGCAATGACTGATCGTTTGGTGTTTTTGGATATTCAGACGGATCATACCGAAAATGTCTATCCAATGATTCCAGCTGGTGCGGGTCAAAATGAAATGATTTTGGTTTAAAGGAGCTGGAATATGCGTCATATCATTTCCATGCTAATCGAAAACGAGTCAGGCTCGTTATCGCGTGTTGCTGGCTTATTTTCAGCGCGTGGCTACAATATTCAAGAGTTAACTGTTGCACCGACAGAAGATGAAACTGTGTCGCGTTTGACCTTGGTTACTCAGGGAAATGAGCAACAGATAGAGCAAATTGTTAAACATCTTAATCGATTGATTGATGTAGTCAAAGTTGTTGATTTAACCAATGGTGAGCATATTGAACGAGAGTTGTTGCTGATTAAATTGGTGGCGACAGGTGTTGCTCGAGAAGAGTTAAAGCGATTAGCAGATATTTTTCGAGCGCAAATTGTTGATGTTACGGCATCAACTTATACTGTTCAGTTGGTAGGCGATAAAGGTAAAACAGATGCCTTTATCAATAGTTTAGACGCTAGCTTGATTTTAGAAACTGTGCGCTCAGGTGCATTGGGAATCATGCGTGGTGAAAAACGGTTACAAATTTAGTTTTGAGTTAAGTTAATTTTTGGGGTATAAAAATGCAAGTTTATTACGATAAAGATTGTGAGCTTTCTATCATTCGCGGTATGAAGGTAACAATTATTGGTTATGGTTCACAGGGTCATGCACACGCATTAAACCTGAAAGATTCGGGTGTGGACGTAACGATTGGTTTACGTGCGGGTTCAGCATCTGAAGCGAAAGCGCGCAATGCTGGTCTTAAAACTGCAAGTATCGAAGATGCAGTTAAGGGTGCTGACTTTGTCATGATCTTATCGCCAGATGAATCTCAAGGTGCACTATATCGTGATCATATTGCGCCAAACTTGAAAAAAGATGCAACACTTGCATTTGCACATGGTTTCAACATTCATTACAATCAAATTACACCGCGTGCAGATATGGACGTGATGTTGATTGCCCCTAAAGCACCAGGTCACACAGTGCGCAGTGAGTTTGTGAAGGGTGGTGGTATTCCTGATTTAATTGCAATCTATCAAGATGCAACAGGTACAGCGAAAGCAAAAGCCTTATCGTATGCTTCTGCTATTGGTGGTGGTCGTACAGGTATTATCGAAACAACGTTCAAAGATGAAACTGAAACTGACTTATTCGGCGAACAGGCTGTATTGTGTGGTGGTGCAGTTGAATTGGTTAAGATGGGATTTGAAACGCTAACTGAAGCAGGTTACCCCGCTGAAATGGCTTACTTTGAATGTTTGCACGAATTGAAGTTGATTGTTGATTTAATGTTTGAAGGCGGTATCGCTAACATGAATTACTCAATTTCTAATAATGCAGAATATGGTGAGTATGTTACTGGTAACAAGGTAATTAACGAAGAATCTCGTAAAGCCATGCGTGAAGCGTTAGCAAATATTCAAAATGGTGAATATGCGAAGCAGTTTTTATTAGAAGGTCAGTTAAACTATCCTTCAATGACAGCACGTCGTCGTTTAAATGCAGAACATCAAATAGAAGTCGTTGGTGAACAACTGCGTAGTATGATGCCTTGGATTCACGCGAATAAAATTGTAGATAAGTCTAAAAACTAATCACATTGTGTGCATAAAAAAATGCCAGCTTTCGCTGGCATTTTTATTTTAACCAATTTTTGCTAAAGCATGAAATAAACCATCTTGTACAAGATGATCAACATCTAACAAAATCATCATTTGACCACCTAGCGTTGCTAATCCACGTACAAATTCTTGCTCTGCCATACTACCAGTGCCAAGTTTAGGTGCTACTTGTAATGTATTCAGATCAACAGTATAAACATCAGACACGCTATCAACAACCATGCCTAAAATACGTTCATTTTTTTGATTAAGTAACGTTTTGACAATAATAACAACTGTTGTCGTATCGTAAGTAGGTTCAGCAATTTCAAAACGCTCACGTAAATCGACAATAGGAACAACAACGCCACGTAAATTAATGACTCCTTTTACATAGCTAGGTACATTCGGAATGGATGTTGTTGCTTCCCATCCCTTAATTTCTTGTACACGTAAAATGTCTAATCCATAAATTTCAGAACCAAGTGTAAAGGTTAGTACTTGTTGTTGACTATCCATTTGGGTTGCATTAGTTGTTGCTTGTGATGACATTTGCATCTCTTTCTCTCCAAAGACGTTGTTCTAAAAATGATGATAGTTAGCTTCGATTAATTCATTTTCCCTGCTTATCTGTGCATTGTGCAGAGGCATTTATGTGGTAGCATAGCTGCTATTCATGAATTTTGGAAGGAGGGGCAATGCAAACATCAAAAACAGGTATTTATTGGCTACCTAACTTACTCACAACAGCAGCTTTGTTTTGTGGGTTTTATGCTGTTATTGCTGGGTTTAACGGACAATATGAGTATGGTGCCATTGCTATTTTTGTAGCAATGATTTTCGACTTTTTAGATGGTCGTGTTGCTCGTATGACGAATGCAACAAGTGAATTCGGGGCAGAGTACGATAGTTTATCTGATATGGTTTCTTTTGGTGTCGCTCCTGCTATGTTAGTTTATAGCTGGGGATTGCAAAATTTAGGTAAATTTGGCTGGCTTGCGGCATTTATTTATGTTGCAGCAGCAGCCTTACGCTTGGCTCGTTTTAACACACAGGTAGGCATCGCTGATAAGCGTTATTTTCAAGGATTACCCAGTCCAGCTGCGGCAGGTATTTTAGCTGCATTTGTTTGGGTTATTGGGGATGGTAGTATTGGTCAATTTACCATCATAATTGCATCACTGTTAACAGTTTCTGTTGGTGCACTTATGGTAAGTAATTTTCGCTATCATAGTTTTAAAGAGTTTAAACTTAAAGAGCGTGTTCCTTTTCTAACACTAATTGCAATTGTTGGCATTGCTGTCATTGTTTTAATCGATCCAGCTACTTTATTATTATTAGCTTTATCACTATATGCTGTTTCTGGTTTGGTTTTGACCCTGTTAGGGCTAAAAGAAAGACGTGCGATTAGGGCAAAAACTAAAACGGCACTAATGAATGAAGATGTTAGTGTTACAGGCGAAGATAAAATATCTAAGGAGTAGCAATGAAAGATACATTAATTATATTTGATACCACCTTGCGAGATGGAGAGCAAAGCCCTGGTGCATCAATGACACGCGAAGAAAAAGTTCGAATTGCTAAAGCATTAGAAAAGTTGCGTGTTGATGTGATTGAGGCTGGTTTTCCTGCAGCAAGTCAGGGTGATTTTGACGCTGTTCAGGCTGTTGCTAAAGCAATTAAAGAGGTAACAATTTGCGGTTTATCTCGTGCAATAGATCGTGATATTGATTTGGCGGGCGAAGCGATTAAGCCAGCCAGTCGCGGTCGTATTCATACTTTTATTGCGACTTCAGCGATTCATATGGAAAAGAAGTTGCGCATGACTCCTGATGAGGTTGTCGAACGTGCGGTTTATGCGGTAAAGCGCGCGCGTCAGTATACTAATGACGTGGAGTTTTCAGCTGAAGATGCAGGACGTTCTGATCCAGAGTTTTTATGCCGTGTGTTTGAAGCAGTAATTAACGCAGGTGCAACGACGATTAATATCCCAGATACTGTGGGCTATAATTTGCCAGAGCAGTTTGGTGCTTTATTTAAGTACATTATTGGTAATACGCCAAACTCGGACAAAGCAATTTTCTCTGCACATTGTCATAACGATTTAGGATTGGCTGTTGCTAACTCATTGGCTGCAGCACAAAATGGTGCGCGTCAAATAGAGTGCACCATTAATGGTCTGGGTGAGCGTGCGGGCAATACAGCATTAGAAGAAGTTGTGATGGCAATTCGTACTCGTCAAGATGTTTTTACGTTTGATACCAATATTAATAGTAAAGAAATCATGACTACTTCGCGTATGGTGTCAGCCATTACGGGGTTTGTAGTGCAGCCGAACAAAGCGATTGTGGGTGCTAATGCCTTTGCACATGAGTCAGGTATTCATCAAGATGGCGTATTAAAACATCGTGAAACTTATGAAATTATGCGTGCAGAAGATGTGGGCTGGTCTGCTAATAAAATGGTGCTTGGTAAACATTCTGGTCGTAATGCCTTGCGTGCACGTCTGACAGAGTTAGGTGTGAGTTGCGATACAGAGGAAGAACTTAATCGAGTATTTGTTCGTTTTAAAGAGCTAGCAGATGTTAAGCACGAAATTTATGATGAAGACTTGTTAGCATTAGTTGCTGATGAAACTGTTGAGCTAGAAAGCGATCAATATCGATTGGTTTCTCTAAAAGTGGTATCAGAAACAGGTGAAATGCCAAGTGCACAAGTTACGATATGGATAAATGGCGAAGAGTGTCATGCTAGTGCGCAAGGCGCTGGTGCTGTTGATGCTACTTTCAAAGCAATAGAGTCTCTTATTCAGTCGGGTGCAAACTTGATGCTTTATTCGGTTAATAATGTTACTAATGGTACTGATTCACAGGGTGAAACAGCTGTTCGTCTTGAAAAAGGCGGTCGTGTGGTGAATGGGCAAGGAACAGATACTGATATTATGGTGTCCTCAGCGCGTGCCTACATTAATGCATTAAATAAATTAGCTGTGCGTGCTAAGCGCTCACACCCACAATATCAAGGTGGCGTGTGACGTTAGCAGAGGCACTCGGAGTGATTCCGTGGCTTAAAATAGGCGAGGGCTCTGTGGTTACTGACTATATGCAAGTTTCTGATTTACCATCAGCAACCAACCATGCTGAATATTGGTGTATGGCTGATGGACTTGAACATTTTTGGGAAGATGAAACAGATGCGCGTTGGCATTTGTTGTTAGCTATTCTAAAATCGATTGGTCATAGTCTTGAGACAGTCATGCCGCTAGATTCAACAGATGACTATACGGGTGGGTGGGTGTTTTCTTTTGGTATTGTTAATGATTTTGCAATTTGCTTACCTTCATTAGATGCTATGTTGGACGATGGATTGCTTAAAAAGCAAGCATGGCGAACGCTTTGTACAAATCGAGCCGCTTTCTATTAATATGGTAAAAACAGTTGCGATTGTTGGTGCAGGACCTGCAGGACTCATGGCTGCCGAAGTATTAGCGACAGCTGGTATTTCTGTCTGTATTTATGATGCTATGCCTTCAGCTGGTCGCAAATTTTTACAAGCAGGGCGCGGTGGTTTAAATATTACTCACTCTGCATCTTTTGATTCTTTTATATCTGTTTATGGTCAAGCTCAGTTTTGGTTGCAACCTGTCTTAACTGCTTTTGGTAGTGAGCAGCTGCAACGCTGGGTTCATAGTTTCGCTATTGATACTTTTGTTGGTTCATCAGGGCGTATTTTTCCTACAGATAAAAAAGCAGCACCGTTATTACGTGCTTGGATTCATCGTCTTAAATCACTTAACGTTCAGTTCAAAATGAAACATCGATTATTTGATATTAAAGATGATCGTCAACTTGTATTTATGACAGCTAATGGTCAACACACTGTGAAAGCGGATGCTATTATTTTAGCTTTGGGTGGTGGAAGTTGGGCGCAATTAGGTTCTGACGGGAAGTGGGTATCTATGCTTAGTGCCAAAGGTATAGCAGTTAGCCCTTTAAGACCTGCTAACTGCGGCTTTGACGTTGTGTGGAGTCACTTCATTAAGGAAAAGTTTGCTGGAAAGCCGTTAAAGAGTGTTATTTTGTCTTTTAGTGATAGTCAGCATCAAATTTATTCGCAAAAAGGTGAATTGATGCTGACGCAAACAGGGTTAGAGGGTGGATTAATTTATCATTTCTCAGCTTTATTGCGCGATGAGCTTGAAAAAAATAATAGTATTACGGTCTATCTTGACTTGATGCCAGATTGGTCTATTGAACTTTTAATTAGAGTGTTATCGAAACCAAAGGGTTCTAAAACATTTAATAATTGGTTACGCACCCAACTAGGGTTATCACCACAAGCGATTAGCTTGTTGCATGAAATAGAATCCAAGGTGCAATTAAAATTACCAACGGCTTTAGCTGCTTTGATTAAATCTCTACCGATTAAGTTAATAGCAACACGACCTATTAATGAAGCAATTAGTACTGCTGGTGGTGTTATGCGATCATCCCTAACGAACGAACTTATGCTCAAACAACATGAAGGTGTTTTTTGTGCAGGTGAAATGTTGGATTGGGAAGCACCAACAGGGGGGTATTTATTAACAGCTGTTTTTTCGACAGGAGTTTGGGTTGGTCAGTCTGTACTTAACTGGTTAAATAAATATGAAAATAACGGCACAAATTTTAGTTGAATTTGAACAGGTAGCAAAAGCTTGTTATTGGAACGAGCAACAATTTCACGATACATTGGTGACTGATGGCAGTATTGTGCAAGGTCATTATTGCAACAATAAGTTGGTTGCTTATTTATTGGCGCAATGTGTTTGTGATGATTGTGAGTTATTGCAAATTACGGTTCATCCTAGCTTTAAGCGTCAAGGAATTGGCAACAACCTAATACAACAGCTTATTAATCAACTTAAGGCGCAGTCTTATAGTCGACTTTTATTAGAAGTAAGAGAAGGCAATACAGCAGCGTTTTCGTTGTATCAAAAAATAGGTTTCAATATTGATGGCATAAGAAAAGGGTATTATTCAACTGAAATGGGACATAAAGAGAATGCAGTTTTGATGTCTTTATTATTGTAACCTATTGATTTGTTCGATATGGTAGAAAAACTTTAATAAAATTGTAAAAAAAGATTGCTAAAAGTTGTTCTAAGTCCCATAATTCACTTTCTCGCAGCAACGCACTGCTCCGAGTGAGAAGCAGAAATGCTTCGAAAGTCAAGAAGTTAAAAATACTTGTTGACACTGAGTTGAAAGACTCATATAATAGG
>CAMCGI010000048.1 GCA_945874205.1 Francisella tularensis subsp. holarctica | reverse complement strand
GATGAATTTCACGCATTGCAGTAGATTGTTCACTGGATGTTGAGGCAATTTCTTCAACAAGTTTTTCTACTTTTTCTGCTTGTGTTTCAATTTCTTGTAGTACAGTTGCAGTTGATTGTACTTTAGTAGATCCAGCCCTAATTTTACCAACTGTCTCTTCAATGAGTCCTTTAATGTCTTTCGCAGCATTAGCAGATTTTCCTGCTAGAGCACGCACTTCACTTGCCACGACGGCAAACCCACGACCATGCTCACCAGCACGTGCTGCTTCGACCGCAGCATTAAGGGCTAATAAATTGGTTTGAAAAGCGATAGAATCAATTAAAGTTGTGATTTCTTCGATTTTACGACTATAGGTCTCGATTTCATTCATTGCAATAACGCTATCATTAACAACGATTACACCTTTACCAGCTGATGCACGCACTTGGTGTGCAAAATCAGTTGCTTGATGCGTATTATCACTTGCACGTTGAATAGAAGCAGTAATTTGCTCAATAGCCGCCGCTGTTGTTTGTAGTTGCGACGAGTTTTCTTGGGTACGGTGTGAGCTTTCTTGGTTGGCATCATTGAGTTGATCAATATTATGGGTGATTTGATTCATTGTTCCCATAACCATGCCCAGTGTATTACCCAAATTATTAAGTGAACTATTTAAATTTGCATTAAGTTCACCAATAGAACCATCAAATTGACATTCAACGCGAGCAGACAAGTCACCAAGAGCAACTTTGCCCATTGTGTTACCAACACAATTCATTGCTGTTTCCATATTATCCAGCAGTGAATTGAATTGGGTAGCTAAGTCTTGATAAAAGCCAGTTAACCCTATTATTGGCATACGTTCGTTTAAGTAGCCATGTGATGCTTGAGTAATAATGGTTTTTAGGTCACTTTGAACTTTTTGCTCCATAAAGACATCTTGCCACTCAACAGAGCTTCCAATACGATGTTTGTTTTTATCAAAAATAGGGTTTACAAGTAGCTGCAAAGGGTGACCTGCAATAGTGATTTTACCAATATAAGTACTCGATAAACGTTCTAGTAAGCCGATTTGGTGTTGTGGGTTTTTATGAAAAATATCAATTGATTTGCCAAGCAAATTGTGAGCTTGAAAATGGGGGAGTACAGTTTGAATGTCTTTTTCTATATTGAATAATAATGTAACAACGGAAGGGTTGATATAAATAATGGTGCGATTGTTGTCAATGACCATGACGTTGGCAGTCAGTGTTCCCATTGCCTGTTCCAATCGTTGTGATTTAAGTAGCATCTCGTTGTTATCGTTAATGCTAGAGCCTAGTCGTACTTGCATTGATGCTAAACGACGCGCCAATACACCAGCAATGTTTTCACCAAAGGTGTTAACAGGTGTATCAAATTTACCATTAGCAAGCGCGTCAACAACCACAAGAGACTCTTTAATGCGATTAACAAAATACATCGCATGTGCTGCTGCAAATATAGCTAATAACGTAATGGAAAACTGACCTAATAGCCCAATGTCTACTCCCATAAAGTGCAAAATAAATGCTGCGGCAGAAGTGACACCCGTTGGGATAATTGTCCATTGTGGATTAAGGTGTGCAAGCGTATTTAAGTGTTTTTCCAGACTATCTACTTGTCCATGCTGTAGCTTTGCTTTGCCAGTGCTCACTGCACGATAAGCAGCTTCGGCTTCAGATATTTG
This sequence comes from Francisella tularensis subsp. holarctica, assembly GCA_945874205.1. Taxonomy (GTDB): domain Bacteria; phylum Pseudomonadota; class Gammaproteobacteria; order Thiomicrospirales; family Thiomicrospiraceae. The sequence continues at coordinate 10,368 of CAMCGI010000048.1, read as the reverse complement.
CACTCGACTGGCAGGTTGGCGCACACTCATATAACCTGTAATACGACCTGAATTATCACGAATAGGCGTGGTATTAGCCGATACCCAGTAATGGTCGCCATTTTTACGACGATTTTTAACAGTTTGTGCCCAAGGACGATCATCAGCTATTGTTGCCCAAAGATCAGCAAAAACTTGTGCTGGCACATCAGGATGACGGAGTAAGTTATGAGGTTGTCCTATTAATTCAGACCATGCGTAACCGCTAGCCTCAACAAATGCTTCGTTGGCTTTAGTAATATTACCTTGTAAGTCAGTATAAGATACCAACAACGTACCAGCTGCTAGTATATGCTCTTTTTGAGTAATAGGTTGGTTATTGCGCATAGCTAAAATTTGCTCCACATACAGTTGTATTGTCGGTAAACCCCAAAATTATGTTACTAAAGGGGGGTGGGTAATAAAAAATACGCAATCATTAAGCTTTAATAAATATGTGTGATTATACGTTATAACTGTTGTTTATCATATTGATGCATAATCATATTCTATAAATTAGTTTACTATTGTTAATTAGCGTAGTGATTGCTCAATGCGTCCATATGCAATAGTACCCAGTAAAACACCAAACACCAAAAATATGCCCTCTAGCTTGCCTTCACCAATCATGGTGGGGGCTGTTCCTGGGCAAGCTGCCGACATCCCCCAACCAATACCAAATAAAATGGCACCCATGACTAAATTAGGGGTCATGCTTTTAGGAGAAAAATCGATGCTCGAATTCGTCAACAATCCTTTTATATCTTTTTTGCGTAATAAATAAACGCCTATCGCTCCCGTTATGACAGCACTACTAATAACAAGCAATAACCAGCTATTTTCAAATAAAAATAATTGGGCATGTAGCGTAAAGTTAGTTGCGCCAGCAAATGACAACAAGAATCCAAACATAACACCCAGAAATAAAGAAATCAGATTATTACGCATTAATATTATTCCAAAAATAAAAGTCGTGTGGTAATAAAAGCCGAAATAAAAAACAATGCACCTGCCAACAAACTCACTGGATTGAGCAATGCAGCACCTATCAACACATGCCCTGTTGTGCAAGCACCCGCCAATCTTGCTCCAAATCCAAGCAAAAACCCTGCCAATAGTAGCCATAGACCTTTAGCGGATGCTGTGCTAGGCAAAATAGCATCATAAATACCCATACTGAAACTAAAGTGAAAGCCATTGCCTAATAGGGTTACGTACAATAATCCACCTAAAGGCAATCCTAAAATTAACCACAAACGAGGATGGTTACGCGTCGTATATTCCCCTCGATGAAAGAAAGGAATATTGCACGTATAGGCGCAAAAATTGCCATATGCGGACGAGCACCCTACTGCGCGACCCGTTACCCAAAAATGAAGCGTGACAAACAGCCCTAGCAGCGACCCGCTAATCGCTGCCATATAAAGGGGTGCATTCATGAAAATTAGTATCCTCGTTTTGTTTCTTATTGTTTATTATATTTTTTAATTAAGCTCTGTTGTGCATCAAAAGCATCGACACCATCACTGTGATGTTGAATATAGTCACCATTAGCACATAACTGCCAACTACTCGTATCTTTTAAATAAATATCAAGTCCTTCATCAAATACACGTTTTGCTAACACTGGATCACGTACTGGAAAGCAGGTTTCGACACGAGAAAGTAGGTTTCGACTCATCCAGTCGGCACTTGCAAGCCAAATAATAGGAGCGGTATTGTTTTGGAAATAAAAAACGCGATGATGTTCCAAAAAACGTCCTAAAATGGAGCGCACACGGATATTTTCGGACAAACCAGTCACACCAGGGCGTAAACTGCATAATCCTCTCACAATTAAATCAATTTGTACACCCGCCTGACTGGCAGTATAGAGTGCTTCAATAACGTCACGTTGTTGTAAGCCATTCATCTTGGCAACAATACGCGCAGGTTTTCCTGCCAGTGCGTTCATCGTTTCTTGGGCAATTGCGGTTTTAATATTGCGATGAAGTGTATGTGGTGCTTGCCATAATACCTCTAAATCGGTAACGTTGGCAAAGCTGGTAAGCTGTTGAAAGATGCGATTAACATCACGACCAATATCGGGAGCACTCGTGAGTAAGCCAAAGTCAGTATACACTCGCGCAGTACCTGCATGATAATTACCAGTCCCTAAATGGGTGTAATAACGCAATCCTGTCGCTTCTTTGCGTAATACAGAAATCATTTTAGCATGTGTTTTATAACCTACGACACCATAGACGACATGCGCACCTGCCTCTTGTAGTCTCGCTGCTTGTTGAATATTGTTATCTTCATCGAAGCGCGCGCGTAACTCGATAACGGCAGTGACTTCTTTGCCACGTTTGGCAGCTTGCTCTAATGCTTCAACAATGGCTGAGTTGGTTCCTGTGCGATACAAGGTCATACGAATGGCAAGCACTTGATCATCTGATGCTGCTTGACGAATAAAGTTGATGACAGGTGCAAAAGATTCAAAGGGGTGGTGTAGTAAAATATCTTGTGCTTTAAGCGTTTCAAAAATGGTGCAATTTTTACATTCCAAACTGCCAGCATCCTCAAAAATACTAGGGATACTTGGTGTATAAGGCGCAAAAAGTAAATCTGGACGAGCGACCATATCAGGAATAGTGGATAATCGATGCAAGTTAACAGGACCATTCACTTTAAATAATGCATTGGTGGGTAGGCGAAAGCGTTGTAACAGATAGTTCGAAATGGTATCTGGGCAATTATCAGCAACCTCTAAGCGTACTGCATTACCGTATTTACGTGATGATAATTCGCCTTGCAAGGCTGTTAATAAATCATCCACCTCTTCTTCATCAACAAAAAGATTAGAATTGCGCGTTACTCGAAATTGGTAACAACCTTGTACACTCATTCCCGGAAAAAGTTTTTGGACATTCGCATGAATAGCAGAGGACAAAAAGATAAAGTCATGCTTGCCACTAGTAACAATTTCGGGAAGTTGAATAATTCGTGGCAAAGCACGTGGTACTTGCACTACCGCTAACTCACCCAATCGTCCGAATGCATCGCGACCTGACATAGGCACAATAAAATTAAGTGATTTATTAAGCAGACGCGGAAAAGGATGCGATGGGTCTAGCCCCAATGGCGTGAGTAGCGGTTGTAGCTCATCATCAAAATAATCATCAACCCATTCCGTGATGGCATTTGTCCAGCGGTCGCGACGTAAAAAGCGAACACCTGCTTGTTCTAATGCGGGTAACACATTGTTTTGTAGCGCGTCGTATTGGTCATCTACTAAGCGATGTGCAGTTTCGTTGACTTGCGTAATGGCATCATTAGGGCGGATACCATCGGGTTTAGTGCGCGCATCAGGATCTTTAGCAAGCTCAAGCAGACTAGCATAACGAATTTCAAAAAACTCATCTAAGTTACTTGAAGAGATGCATAAATAACGTAAACGCTCAAGTAGAGGATAGCGTTCATTGAGTGCCATTGCCAACACGCGACGATTAAAAGCAAGAACAGAAATTTCTCGGTTAATAAATGGATTATAAGTGGTATCAATAGGCGGACAGGTTAAGGAAGACATAATTGCATAGCTCTTAATGATGTTGATAGTTGTTTTTTTGATTATCGCATGTTCATGTATTAAAAAGATGACAAAATAAGCGTGAAAATACACGTTAGCCTGTTTATCATTATAATATCGTTTCATTCAATTTTTTAGTGTGATGTATTAGCCACTATGCGCTCGTTATTTTATGTGATTGGTCCTTCGGGAGCAGGTAAAGATTCACTCATTCTTGCAGCACGTCAGGCACTTGATGGTGAACAAATTGTGTTCGCGCATCGTTATGTGACACGCCCTGTTAATAATGGCAATGAAAACTTCGTTAGTCTTTCTGTCGCTGAGTTTGCTATGCGGGCGCAGTGTAATTTATTTTTATTTTCTTGGGCATCGCATAATTTACACTATGCTATCGGTACAGAAGCCTTGTTTTGGTTGCGCTCGGAATTGGTGGTTGTTATTAACGGTTCTCGTGCTTATTTACCCCAAGCACAAGCGCAGTGCGATAGTTTAGGCATTCGCCTTATTCCTGTTTGGGTAACGTGCGAGTTATCCGTACTAGCCGCACGTCTGCGCGCGCGAGCACGAGAGCCAGAAAGTCAGATAGCAGAGCGTTTAGTGCGTGCAACAGCTTTTGTACCCCCCGAAGGGGCATTAACGATTGATAATTCTGGCACGCTTGAGCAAGCTTTAATGCAATGGTTACCACTATTAAAGCAGGCAATTAAGCGCAATGAGTGAGTTATTGTTAACTGCGTTAGTTGTGGGTTTTTTGGGTGGTGTGCATTGTCTGGGTATGTGTGGTCCTTTAGCAGGCGCGTTTACTTTTTCGCTAAGTCATGATATTCAAATTAAGCCACTGAGTGTTGCAAAAATGCAGCTTGCATACAATTTGGGACGTATTACCCTTTATGGTGTTCTAGGCGCGGTTGCAGGTATTGTGGGTATGGTATTGGTCGAAGCTGGGTCATTACTATCGGTGCAACGTTGGTTATTGGCATTTGCAGGGGTGTGGATGCTTATTTTAGCTGCTTGGTTGGTTGGATGGTCATCTTTGCCATCACGTTTAGAACAGTTAGCAGGGGGATGGTGGGGGCGTTTTTCATCACGTTGGCGTAGTCGTTTTTTGCCTGTACGTCGTTTGAGTGGTGCTTATCTCTTTGGCTTAGTATGGGGATGCTTGCCATGTGGATTGGTTTATTCAACTTTGTTATTGGCTTTATCGAGTAGTTCGTGGCTTGAGGGTGGCTTAGTCATGTTAGCATTTGGATTGGGTACATTGCCTAATTTAATGGTGATGGGGGTGAGTGCTTTTTGGTTAACACGTTTGCAACAGCAGCGTTGGTTGCGTCGTACTGCCGCTGCAGGCATCGCATTGTTTGGCGGGTTGACGATATGGCAAGCTTTAATGAGTTCCGTTTGGGCTGGCGTGTTATGAGTATGACTTCTTGCTGGCATTGTTGGGTTAAAGTGTTGCCTATTATATGGTTGATAAGGTTAAAGAGGTTATAATGAACTTAAAAGAATTAAAGCCTATACAAGCTTTAAACAAGGCTTTTTTAAAAGTAAAGCCTAGCAGGATTGATATTGAAGCGTTTAAAAATAATTTAATTGTCTTGCTGAACAACATCAATGATAAAGAATCTGAAGAGTTTCATAAGAACTTAGTTTCCGATTTTCTTAAAAATATTTATTATAATCAAAAATACTTTATCAATACTAATGGTCGCAATGATCTGGTTATTCATAATGGAAAAGATCCAGTAACCTCTATTGGGGTAATCATCGAAGCTAAAAAGCCTACCAATACATCTGAAATGATTACGACTAATAACCTGAATGCTAAAGCCTTTCAACAGTTGGTGTATTATTATTTAAAGGAAAGAATTACACATAAAAATATTGAAGTAAAACAGTTAATAATTACCAATATCACTGAATGGTTTATCTTTGATGCTAACCTATTCGATAGAATTTTTGCACAAAATAAAAGCCTAGTAAAACAATTTACAGAATTTGAAGGTGGACGATTAGCAGAAACGACAACGGCTTTTTTCTACAAAGATGTTGCTAAGCATTTTATTGATAAAATAGAAGAAGAGATTGAATTTACCTATTTTAATATTCAAGACTTTAAAAATAGCAATATAGATGATCGTGCTCTAATTGCTTTATTCAAATTATTATCACCTGAGCATCTTTTGAAATTGCCATTTACCAATGATAGCAACAGTCTTGATAAACGATTTTATAGCGAACTACTGCATATTATAGGATTAACAGAAACCAAAGAAGGCAGCAAAAAACTCATTGGACGAAATAAAGAGGGTGAAAGGCATACAGGAACAATTATTGAAGATACGATTATCCAACTGGATAGTCTAGATAAATTAAGCAGACTTAAAAAAATAAATCAATTTGGCAAAACACAAGAAGAATGCCTTTTCAATGTTGCGCTTGAGCTTTCCATTACTTGGATAAATCGCATTTTGTTTTTAAAGCTTTTAGAAGCTCAACTCATTACCTATCATAAAGGTGATCAATCTTATTCATATCTTAATCATAATCAAATAAAAAATTATGATGATTTAAATGGTTTGTTTTTTCAGGTGTTAGCTCGCAAATATGACGAGCGAAATGAAGATGTCAAAAAGATATTTGAGAAAGTACCTTATCTCAATTCTTCACTTTTTGAACCAACGGATCTTGAGCAAGTCACTTTATTTATCAGTAATCTTAAGGATGATAAAATCATTCCTGTTTTTACGCAAACGGTTCTAAAAGACCCACAAGGAAAAAAACGAATAGGTCATTTAAATACACTGGAATATTTATTTTCATTTTTAGATGCCTATAATTTTGGTGCTGAAGATAGCGATGCTATTCAAGAAGAGAATAAAACGCTTATTAATGCTTCTGTTCTCGGATTAATTTTTGAGAAAATCAATGGTTATAAAGACGGTTCATTCTTTACACCAGGTTTTATTACCATGTATATGTGTCGTGAAACCATTCGTAAGGCTGTGGTACAGAAATTTAACGAAACAAAAAAATGGGACTGCAAAGATATCGATGATCTTTACGATAAAATTGAAGATCGAAAAGAAGCCAATAATATTATAAATAGCATCAAAATTTGTGATCCAGCTGTCGGATCGGGGCATTTTTTAGTTTCTGCACTTAATGAAATCATTGCCATTAAAAATGATCTAAAAGTTCTACAAGATCGTAGCGGAAAACGATTGAAAGAATATCAAATAGAAGTCATTAATGATGAGTTAATGATAACAGATGAAGACGGTCAGTTTTTTGAATATCGCCCTAATAATGCGGAAAGCCAACGCATACAGGAAGCACTTTTCCATGAAAAACAAACCATTATTGAAAGTTGTCTTTTTGGGGTAGATATTAACCCTAATTCGGTTAAAATTTGTCGTTTGCGTTTATGGATTGAGCTTTTAAAAAATGCTTATTATAAAAATGCTACCGAACTTGAAACACTTCCAAATATCGATATTAATATTAAATGTGGAAACTCATTAATAAGCCGTTTTGAAATTTATACAGATATTAAAGATATTTTGAAAAAAAAGAAGATTAATATTTCTGATTATCGTAATGCTGTTGATACTTATCGTAATGCGACAAGTAAAACTCAAAAAAGAGAAATGGAGCAACTGATTACAAGAATAAAATCAGATGTTAGTATTGAAATTACTAATCTTGATCCAAGAAAAATCAAACTGGAACACTTAAAGCAGAGGTTGTCTTTTCAACAAAATGAGCTTTTTGATGTCACTAAAAAAGAACAGGTTGAAAGAGATAAAAATAAAAAAATATTAGAGCAAGATATTGTTAAATTAGATATAGAACTTGAAGATATTAAATCAAATAAAATTTTTGAAAATGCGTTTGAGTGGCGTTTTGAATTTCCAGAAGTATTAAACGATGCTGGTGATTTTATTGGCTTTGATGTAGTGATTGGAAATCCGCCATATGGCATTTATTTTAGTCAAGCAAATAAAGAATATCTTGTAAAAAAATATGATTTTTTAGTAGAAAGAATAAGAAACTCTTTTTTGTATTTTATCGGTCTCAGCATAACATTAACAGCAAAAAAAGGCATATTGAATTTAATAGTTCCAAATGAAATTTTATTTCAAATTTATATGACAAAAGCAAGAAAATATTTTTTGACTAAAAAGAAAGTTATATCAGTAATAAATGTTGGCGATAATGTTTTTGAGGATGCTGTTGTTTCTTCTGCAATTTTAGAAATTCAAAACAAAACAGAAGAAAAATATTATGTTTTAATGGCTGATATTAGAGAAAAAATTAAAGAAAAAGTTATAAATTCAAATTATTTAATAAAAGTAAGCTCTGAATCATTAAAAATAAACTATAATCAAATTTATGTTATTGGTTCTGAAAAATCAAACTTAGTAAATAAATTAATGTCTAAATTTTCTACCTTAGAAAGTATTTCAACGACAATTTCAAACGGCATTAGTACCAGTTGTGATAAAGTTTATATTTTAAATAGTGATGAAATTAAAAAGCATAAAATTGAAAATTTAGTAGCAAAAAGAACAATAAGAGGTAGTAATTTTAATAAGTATTTTATTGATGAAAATGTTGATGATTTTGTTATTTATATTACAAATAAAACAGATATTGAAAGAATAACAAATACAATGGCTTATTTAGAGAAAAATAAAGAACTCTTAATCAAAAGTTCTGTAGAAAAAAAACAAGGAAAACGTGATTGGCATATTTTGTTTCGACCAAGAGAAGAAAGTAATTTTATTGTACCAAAAATTCTTATTCGTCAAACATCAGATAGAATAATTTCTGCATTCGATAATGATCTTGAATTTTATCCAATAGACACTATTAACATTGTTAAGCTTCAAGATAATGATATTAATTTAAATTTGTCAGTTTTAGGAATTTTAAATTCTAAACTGATCACATTCTTTTACCAAGAAATATCACAAGAAGGCGGTAGGATTTTAGCACAAGTAAAACCAAGTAGAGTTAAGGCTATTCCAATTCCAAAAATAAGTAACACAAAACAAATTTCTAAAATTGTTACTAGCATAATTTCTAAGAAAAAAGAAGGTATTGACACTAGTTATGAAGAAAATAAAATAGACCAATTGGTTTACCAACTTTACGGCTTAACCGAAGAAGAGATAAAAATCGTTGAAGGAAAAGAAAGTAATTATGAAATTATTTGATATTGATTAGTTTGTGATAAGCTTAACGGAGCGGTAAATATGACTTCTTGTTGGCATTGTTGGGTTAAAGTGTTGCCTATTATCCTTGTTTTGGCTGCCTTATTAGGGTGGTGGCAGAGCTTGCCTCCGTCACTTAATGCGATAAATGAATTACAAGAGCCCGTTGAACAAGAAACCATTATGCTCGACACTGCTCAAAATGATGAAGTTGGATTAATGGTAACACTTGCTCCAGCACCTAATTTTTCGACAATTAGCTTATCGGATACGCGCAAGCAGGTTTTTATTTCGTGGTTACTGCCGTTAATAAGTCATGAAAACACACTTATTACAAAACAGCGCAAAGAAGCGGTGCGTTTATATGATTTATGGCAAAAAGGTCGCTTATCTTTAAGGCAAAAAGAATGGTTGGTTGGTGTCGCTAGTGAGTATGAAGTGGAGGTTGAGCGTAAGGGGTTTACGTTAGGTTTTTGGCAAAACTTATTACACCGTTTAGATAGCGTTCCACCTTCATTGGTGTTAACGCAAGCCGCCATTGAAACGGGCTGGGGCACTTCTCGCTTAGCAAAGGATGCTAATAATTTTTTTGGTATTATGTGTTTTCGCTTAGGATGTGGCATTAAAAGTGTGGGTTCAGTCGGTGAGTTTAGGCGTTTTGCAAATGCGCAAGCATCGGTTTCTGCTTATATGAATATTTTAAACACGAAAGGTGCTTATCGAGCAGCACGCATGGAGCGTATGCGTAATCGGCTATTGGGGGATACGCCTTCTGGCTCAGAATTAGCAAAAACACTATTAAACTATTCTGAATTGGGACAGCGTTATGTCAATTTGTTGATTAAAATTATGCAAGACAATCAGCTTGAAGATTATGATGGTGCTGATATTTCTACGACCATTTCAATGCTTGGCGCACCAGACTCTCCCTTGTTATTAACAGAAAAGGTAAAATGAAATGATATGGATTCCGACATTAAAAGCGTGGCTAGATCCTGCTATTTTTGGTTTATTAGGGGTGATGAGCTTATTATGGTTATGGGCAATTATTGAGCGTTGGTGGTTTTATCGTGGTTTGAAAGGCGCATTAATGCAGTTTGCAACCATTGAATCGCTTACGATTGCATTAACAGAAAATTTAACGCTTATTGCAACTGTTGCGTCTAACGCCCCATATGTTGGCTTGTTAGGGACTGTGTTGGGGGTTTTGGTTGCCTTTTTTGATTTGGCGCAAGGCGGTAAATTTGATACTGCAGCGGTGATGCTTGGATTAGCATTCGCGCTTAAGGCAACAGCAGCAGGTATTACACTCGCTATTTTTGGTATGTTTAGTTATAACGCACTGAATCGTAAAGTTGAGGTATTAACTTTGCGCTGGCAGGAAGTGCGAAAATTACAAAAGTAAAAAAGTAAGTGATGTCAACAACCCGCCACCTGAGCTAAAGCTCTAGGTGGGGGCTTGAGTGGAAACACGAAAGCCAGTTGTCCAGAGGGCTACGAAAGTAGCAGAAGATGGTTATAGGTCGTTAAGACTTACCAGTGAGTGCTTCCTTAGCTCACTGCTCT